>CAMCMW010000094.1 GCA_945876155.1 uncultured Ruminococcus sp.
GCTACCGTAAAGTGAACAACGAAATGTCCTCCCGGGTCACCGGGCGGTCACGGACTTTCTGATAGTCAGTCATTGTAACACCTCCTGTCTGAATGTAGCAGTATAAATTCATTTGTAGCAAGATACGGTTACTACGCCTTAACCCCCGTACCTACGGCGTTTATTAGGGTTTGTAGTAGATGTAGTAGGAATTTTTGCTATTCTTTTTCCTTTGGCTGTACTGTATGTATATATTGCCTGTATCAATTATACTTTTTTATAATTATATAGGATTTTTGCCTACTACGTTACTACAAAGCACCTTAACCCCAATAACTACGCTGTTTTTAGTGTAGTAAGCAAGGCTGTTTTTATCTTACTACATACCTACCACACTTACTACAAAATTTATGTCCCGTAAATCTGACGGCTTATATTCGATTCCTTAAACGGCAGAAGTCTTACTTTTCTCGGCTTATTATTTACACGGACTGTCGCTTGCTTATACCCATACTTTTCAAGAACACGCCCGATTACACAAGAACTGTACCTTTGCAGTGAGGGGTTATTCTCACGGAATTCAGTAGTTGTCATATACCTTTTCCCGAGCTTATAGCCTGTTTCCTCACGGGTCAGTTCGTCCAGTACGTCAAGGACTTCCGTTTCGCCTTTCATGGGTTTCTGAAATTCGTTGTTGCGGCTCTGGAGCAGGCTGATTTCCTCACGGTCAAGTCTGAAACATGAGCCGTAGGTCACACCATCTTCTTTCACTGCCTGTTCAACAATTTCATTGATTTCCGCCCAGAACTGCAGTGTATCAAACGCTCTGACCTGTTTATCATAGTCGATATACACATCATCTTTAAGAGGGACGGTGGCAAAACGCCTGTTTCCGGTTTCGTCAATAAGAAACTGGCTGTCGTTTGTAGTACCGCAAAAAGAGGTTATTCGGGGATATTTGAGAGTTGCTTTTCCGTAAGGCATTCTGTATTCATCTGCTGAACAGGTCAGAAATGCCTTTAAGCTGTCGATATCCTTTTTCATGGTAGAACCGATTTCACCAAGTTCACAAATCCACTTTGAGGTTGCCTGTATTTTCGTGTCCTTGTCTCTGGGGTCTATTGTCTTACCCTCACCGAAATAGTTGTTTCTCAGTGCCAGGTGTTCAAAAAAACGTGTCTTACCGATTCCCTGTTTACCCTGGAACACCAGTACTATATCAAGGCTGAACGGGTTTTCAAGGCTGTTATGAAGTCCGCAGATACACTGCATAAACCATTTTTTCATTATCGTTCTGCTGAGTGTATCAGTTTCGTCAATATGAAACATTTCATACACTTCTTCAAGGCGGCTTTTACCGTCCCACTTTGTCTGCTGTATTGCCTCGATTATGGGGTTATACCTGTTTCTTGTGGTTATAACATTGAGATACGCCCCGATTTTTTCCATAGTGCATTTGTCAAGAGTGAAGTGCAGTTCGTCATAAATAAGGGCTGGAATAATCTCCTTTAAATGCTCACGGCTTTCACCCTCTATTCTGCTGTACTCGGTATCATGGGTAATTTCATTGTATCTGACGGTTATATCCTTTGATTTGAGAAACGCTGTCAGATTGTTTATGGTCAGCTCTCCGGTATCGTCAAACCCCTCCGGAAGTTCAGAAACAGGCTTGTCCGCTGTCCTCTCATACTTTACTGCCGATTTTACCGCAGTTTCAAGCAGTTGGTGAGCTTTTTCAAGTCCCACCGCAGAAACAATATCGGATATATCACCCTTGTTTTTAAGCTCCGGATAAACGGTTTCTGAGGGTATCAGATAAACGCCTGAGGCAGTACCCGAAAGACTGTTTGCTGTTTCTGTGCCGTGCTTGTGACCTGCATTGTCATTATCAGAGAGGACAATAACCGTCTTGCCCTTGAAATAGCCGTTATACGCTTCAGACCATTTTGCCCCTGCGCCATTGGGGGAAGTACTTGCAGTATAACCCATTTCTTCAAGGGTTTCAACGTCCTTTTCGCCCTCTGCAATAAAGACTGTATCAGCACCCGAAAGCTTGTGAACGTGATAGGGCGGCACTTTCAGACCGTTAAGCTTTTTTAAGTATTCGCCGTTTTCAAAACGTTCCCATAAAGCAGTCTTTGAACCGTTTCCCTTGTCATATATGGTCTTTCTGGCTATGGGCTGACCCTCTGTATCTGTATAAATATGCTCACGGAGTTTTGTCCACGGCTGAAATTTCGGTGAACGGTCGTTAAAGAAGTCACTCTCTTTAAGTCCGGCAGCTGACGCTATAGCACTGAATGTACACCCTTTTTTACAGTCTGCAAGTATTTTACCGTCCGCCTCGTGTATGTAAAGGTGCTGCTTATCGTCTCCACACGCCGGACAGTTTGCCCGATATTCGTCACCGCTTTTTTCTACATTGCGGAAATGTGTCAGAAGTTCTGCTAATTCCATACTGTTACCCCCCTTAAATTCTCACAGGTTTCGGCTGAATGTGTTCTGTTTTGTTCTTTCCGGTCATGCACCCGGTCGAGCCTGTAACAAAACGATTCTTTAAAGCTGACCCCGAAACGTCCTGTGCGGTCACGCACTCCTGTCGGGTCACGCACTCCTGTTTGGTCACGCACCAGCGGTACGATTCACTCAATTTGATTTTGTCCATAGTTTTCGTCCTTTCTCCACTTGGGGAATTTTTTCGGGACGCATAAAACCGTCCTCTACCAATAGGCGAAAACAGTACTTCCTTTGCACTCAAATATACAAATAAGGGGAAAGTTATTTTCAAAATCGTTACTTTGCACATTTTTCGGCTGAAAGTTTGTCAATGATAGACAAGTATTTCTGCTTTTCCGGCTCAGACAGTTCAAAGCGTAAGCGGCGCAGTATTGTATTTTCGTGTACGCCTATTTCAGCACCAATCGCCCAGGCTGGAACTTTTCCGGCTTTCATAGCGGTTCTTACTTCTGAATTTGCTTTAATCATTTGGTTACCTCCTGAAAATATTTTTGTTGTGGTGGTTGACTTTTCAAAAAAACTGTGTTACAATAATTGTAACATCACAAGCACCACAATACCATAATTGTATTATAGCATACATTATTGGTAATTGCAAGTGGAAAAAATACAAAATACAGAATTAATACAGCGTATGTAATTTTATGATAATTAAATACAAAGGTGGTAATTTTATGGGGTTAGGTAGAATATATAAGGGATTAAGGCAGACTTTAAAAGACGAAAACGGAAATACGGTAAGTATTAAAGCACTTGCTGAAAAAATGGGGCTTGCTGCTTCTCGTATCAGCGAGCTTGAAAACAATAAAAGAGAAATGTCATTAACTGAGTTGAAAGCTTATCATAAATACTTTAAAGTTTCATTTGAATATTTGCTGGGGGAAACCGATATTCAAAGCGCAAATGAAGATATTCAGACGGTTTGTAATGTTACTGGTTTGAGTGAAATATCAATAGAAAAATTAATGGATTTATATACAAAAAAATGGATTAATGGATTAGAGCGCTTTATAAATCATTCTGATTTTTTTCAATGGGTTTGCGACATTAATTTTTTTCTTGAAGATTGCGAAAGATACATCGAACCTAATCAAGAAAAAATGAATGAAATAGAAAATAAGCATAATAAAGTTCTTGAAGAAATTAAAAATGCAGGCTATACAATATGTTTGCCAAGTTGGATATCAGAAGCATTAAAGTACAACATAATAAGCCATACTGATTATATTTTATATGAAATAGGAAAGGAGGCTGCCGAAAATGCCCACAATAACAAAGAGGGGTAAGAGCTTTCAGATAGTTGTATCAATGGGGCTGGACGTGAACGGCAAGAAGATACGCAAGACCACAACGTTTAAACCGCCTGAGAACGTAACCCCGAAAAAAGCTGAAAAGCTTGCTGCAGAATTTGCAATGGACTTTGAAAGGAAATGCAAGGGGCTTACTTCCTTAAATGAAAATATGCGCTTTTCGGATATGGCAGAATGGTACATTGAAAATTATGCCAAGAATGAACTGAAAGAAATTACTGCATACAACTACGAAAAGCAGATAAACCGTAACCTGCTGCCTAAACTGGGAAATATAAAACTTAAAGACTTTTCCCCTGCAAAGATTACAGAGTTTTTCAAGGAACTCCAGCTTGCTCCGGCAACCTGCCGAAAAGTATATGTTATAATGCAGAGTATATTTGCAAGAGCTGTAGAACAGGGATTCTTAAAGGAAACACCATGCACCAGGGCGGTAATACTGCCAAAGGATAAAACACCAAAAGAAAAAAAGCCCTTTCTTGACGAATGTCAGGCGAAAGAGCTTTTAAAAATGACTGAGGAATACTCACAGTTTAATACAATTATAAGGGTACTGCTTTACACTGGAATGCGCTCCGGTGAATGCCTTGCTTTACGCTGGAAAGACCTTGACTTTGAAAACCGTACTATCCACATAGAGAACACATTAACAGACGTAGCCGGAAAACACTGGTTACAGCCGCCTAAAACAGCAAGGAGTAACAGATATATCGGAATGAGTGATACTCTCATAGAGCTGTTCCGGGAGCATAGAAAGCACTATGAAGAAAAGCTGGAATACTTAGGGGAGCTGTTTGAATATCCGGAAATGGTGTTCACAACTGAAAGCGGAAATTATGTTGACCGTTCTTTCCTTAATACTCAATTCAGAAAGTTTGTTAAGGGCACAAACTTTGAATTTGCAACGCTGCACACTCTCAGGCACTGCAATGCCACACTTTTGATAAACAGCGGTATCGACCTGAAAATAGTATCTGAACTGTTAGGGCATTCAGACGTAAGCACAACGGCGAATGTATACGCTGGTGTACTCGACAGCAGCAGAGCGAAAGTTGCTGACTTGATTTCGTTGAAACTAAAATAAGGAGCTGGCGTGCATTCCAGCTCCGATTTTTTATATACAGGGGGTAAATAAAAATGTTTTGTCAAGGGGATTGCAGACCGCAGGGGTAACAAACCTTACATAAAATTCTAAATATTTTTCTTAGGACACTCTGACAGCTGACAGAATCAACGTTAATGCCGTTATGTGACTTTTGCGATGAAATTACCCTGTTAAATTTACTGTGGCTTAAACGGCGTTTTTTAGCCTTATTCTGAAAGTGCAGATTTGCGATGTCCTTTCTGAATTGGTCAGCTCAAAATTGAGCCGGTCGACTGCTAAGATTTGAGCAGTCTAGTTTTGGATTGTCCGACTCCGCAAAATTGCGGAGATTTCCTCAAGTCTGAGGAGATGTGTTCAATTTTGGACAGTCTGAATCCTGATGCACATTTGTGTCCCCGGTGTCACACTTTTTTACTCTCCGGACATCAAACGGACATCAAAAAGCAATAAAAAAGCTTATTTGCATACTGTAAAGTACGCAAACAAGCCGTTTGTGGATATTCTTTTGTGAATACTTATTATCTCTTTGATAATTCCCAATAGCGTAGGGAAGGGGATTGTCGGCATTTTTGCCTGCTACCTGCTTGCTACGCAGTAAACCTGACATAATTTATCATGCTTTAACATACTTCTGTTTTTTATCTGGAATAGTCATTTTAAGCAGATATTTTTCAATCATGGAAATCTGATACTAAAATTTCAATCTCTGATTTTTCCGGCATTACTTTTAAAGCACCCTTGCGTGTTGTAATAAGTGACGCTCCCGCATTTGCAAATACAAGTAAATCTGACAAATCATTTTCCGTCATTGAATCAATATCATGCTCCAGAAGATAATTTAGTGCGCAGCCCTCAAAAGTATCTCCGGCACCTGTTTTTTCAATTGCCTTTATCTGGGTAAAGGTAGGCTGTTCTGCTGTTAAATCTTTGTAATAGGCACGGCTGCCGTCTTTTCCGAGTGTAACAAAAATGATTTTAATATCATACTGTTCTCTGAGAATTTCGACACCCTTTGAATAGTCATTTGTACCAGTCATAAATTCAAGCTCGTTGTCGGATATTTTCAGAATATCACATTTTGATAAGCCATACTCTATTTCTTTTCTGGCATCTTCCGGAGAATCCCACAATGGCTCTCTCAGATTCGGATCAAAGGAAATCATCGCACCGCTTTCTTTTGCAATATCTATGGCAAACCTTGTAGCTTCACGAACTCCCTCATGAGTTGAAGAAAGTGTTCCAAAATGAAAGATTTTTGCCTCTTTGATAATATCCTCCATCACTTCTTCTTTTTTCAGCATCATATATGCACCAGGATTCCGTTAAAAACTGAATTCACGTTCTCCGTCCGGAAATGTATGAAACAAAGC
>CAMCMW010000095.1 GCA_945876155.1 uncultured Ruminococcus sp.
CAAAAATGGCGTAGAGGTATACTGCAACCGAGGTACTAACGGCATTGATGGATCAATGTCCTCATTTATGGGTAACTCAGTTGTTTCAGACTGTTTATGCTTTCTGCTTATAGGAGACCTCAGTTTCTTCTATGATATGAATGCACTCTGGAACAGATATGTTAATAAAAATATCAGAATAATGCTCAGCAATAACTCTGGTGCAGGTATTTTTCACTTTACAAGGGATATAAATCAGATGCCAAATCTTGACCTTCATACAGCTGCAGAACATGATGCTGTAGCCAGAGGCTGGGTTGAATCAAGAGGCTTTATATATCTTTCAGCACATAATCAGAAAGAACTTGACGAAGCAATGGAGAAGTTTGTTTCTCCTGATTCTGATAAACCAGTTTTTCTTGAGGTATTCACCGATAAGGAAATTAACAAGACTGTACTGAAGGATTACTATTCTTCATGGGTAACTCAGGCAGACAAGATAAAATCAGGCATAAAAAAAGCTGTGAAGAAAGTTCTGAAAAAATGATAATCCGGGACTTATGTTATTTTTGCACAAATATAGTAAACGAAAAAAATTTTTTCGTTTACTATTAGCCGATATGCACGGAGCTTACGAAGTAAGCGTATGTGCAAGGCAATAAAATAAATTATTATAGTGAAAGCAAAATTATTTTTTGCGTTCACTATAATTCATAAAGGGAAAAGGAGATAATTTCTATCATGGCAAGCAGAACGGAAAATGCCACAAGAAATATAATATGGGGCATAATTGAAAAGGTAATGACGCTGCTTCTTCCGTTCATTACAAGAACTGTACTTATAAAAATGATAGGTGCAGAATATCTGGGACTGAATACGCTTTTTACATCTATACTTCATGTTTTGAGTATATCAGAACTTGGTATAGGAACAGCAATTGTTTTCAGTATGTATAAGCCGATAGCGGAAAATGACAATGATAAGCTGTGTGCCCTCATAAATGTTTACCGGAAAATATATTTTGCTGTAGGCACCGTTATATTAGTTGCAGGACTTGCTATAACGCCGTTTATAAAAAAATTAATAAATTCATCATATCCTGATGATATAAATATATACATTCTTTTCCTTATTTATCTTTTCAATACAGTTATAGGATATTATCTTTATGCCTATCAGTCAGCAATATTTACAGCATATCAGAGAAGTGATCTGATAAGTAAGAGAACTGCTTTTGTTTCATGTATAAGCAATGTTCTCCAGATAAGTGTACTCTTTCTGTTCAGAAACTACTATATGTATGTAATTATAATTCCTTTAGCTACTATTATTACCAATTTTATGAATGCGTATCTTGCAAGAAAAATGTTTCCTGATATTGTATGCAAAGGCAAAATTACAAAAGAAGAGAAAACCGGTCTGAAAAAAAGAATAACAGGTCTGCTTTCATATAAGATATACGGCGTTATTTTTGATTCAGTGGATGTAGTTGTTATTTCAGCATTTATCGGACTTACAGAACTTGCTATATATAATAACTATTTCTATGTACAGAAATCCATACTGGGATTTATGATGATAATAACTTCATCTATCACTGCGGGTATCGGCAGCAAAATGATCACAAATTCCGTTGAGGATAACTACAAAGACTTTAAAAATCTTGTCTTTGCACAGGGATGGATTTGCAGCTGGGCATCTGTATGTATGTTCTGCCTGTATCAGCATTTTATGACCTGGTGGGTCGGAGAAGATCTTACATTTCCTTTTTCCACAATGTGCCTTATGACATTATATTTCTTTATTCCACGTCTGACCAATATGTCATATACATACCGTGAAGCAGCAGGCTTATGGTGGGAAGACAGATTCCGTCCTTTGATATCAACGGTTGTAAATCTTGGTATAAATCTGATTCTGGTTCAGATCATAGGCATTAACGGTGTTGTCATTTCAACACTGGTCTGTGCTGTATTTATCAATATACCATGGGGTACTCATATTCTTTTCAAAAATTATTTTAAACGCAGTTCAGCAGAATATTTCAGACATATATTCTTTTATTTTACCGTAACAATAATTGTAGCTCTTATTACATTCTTTATATGCAGTCTTCTGCCGTCAGAAGGATTATTGTTCCTGCTTGTAAAGGGTGTTATATGCTGTATTATTCCAAATATCCTGTTCTGGCTTGTATATCACAAACGTCCGGAATTTCAGATGATTATTGAGTTAATAAATAAAATAATGAAGAAGATAAAAGGTCTTAAAAGCAGTAAGTCTTGATTTTTATTCAGGAGGTTAAAATGGATATTCTGATTTTAGGCGGAACAGGAGCTATGGGACAGTATATCACAAATATACTTGTAGAAAAAGGCTTCAATGTTTCAGTTACATCAAGAAGTGCCCGAATTTCTGAAAATGAAAAGATTGAATATATTCAGGGAAATGCAATGGAAGAAAACTTCCTTTGTTATATAACAGGCAGACAGAAATGGGATTGTGTTATTGATTTTATGACTTATAATACAGCAACACTGCAAAAGCGTCTTGATACTCTTCTGGAATGCACGAATCAGTATATTTTCATAAGCTCCGCAAGAGTATATGCCGATTCAGAAACTCCATTAACAGAAGATAGTCCGAGACTTCTTGATGTTTGTACTGACAAGGAATATCTTGCTACAGAAGAATATGCTCTGGAAAAAGCAAGACAGGAAAATCTGTTATTTGAATCAGAATATAAAAACTGGACTATAATACGCCCCAGTCTTACTTACAGTGACAAGCGGCTTCAGTTAGGAGTATATGAAAAGGAAAACTGGCTCTGGCGTGCACTGAAAGGCAGATCAATAATCTTTTCAGAGGATCTTATGGATCGCTGTTATACCATGTCATGGGGTAAAGATGTTGCACAGTGTATTGCACAAACTGTATGCTGCAAAAGTGCTGTTGGTCAGATATACAATCCTGTACTATCAGATGCTGTCAAATGGTCAGAAGTTCTTGAAATATACTGTGATGTTATAGAAAAACATACCGGGAAAAAACCAAAGGTGAAAATTGTAAAAAAATGTACTAATCTGAAAGTATCTTATGCAAAATACCAGGTTCTGTACGGAAGATACTTCAACAGACATTTTGACAACTCCAGACTGAAAGAAATTGTGGATACTTCTGGCTGGACCAGAACAGAAGACGGGCTGAGAAGATGCCTTTCTGATTTCCTTAAAGAACCCTCGTTTCTGAAAGTTGATTATGTAAAGGAGGCATATATTGACAGAGCCGCACATGAGTTTACGCCTTTGTCGGAAATCTCCTCAAAAAGAGACAAGATAAAATATATGTGTTACAGATTCGGAGTGCCATTCTTGTGGAAAATAATTTTAAAAATTTCACGTTTAAAATAAAGTTGTTTATATATTTGTTAGTTCCGCTTGCAAAGGCTGAGTAAGAACTCAAGTTTTATTATGTATACGAGAGGGTTAAAAGATGAAAAAAGGATATGATATGCTTTATCTCACTTCATGTGCATTGCATAATGAAAAGCCTGATTCTGACAAAATAAAAAATATGAACATGGAAAAGCTTTTAAAAGTCTGTAAATTCCACAGCCTTACAGCAATTGTTGCCTATGCACTGGAATCAGCAGGGATAAAGGAAGAAAATTTTCAGAAAGAAAAAAGTCTTGCAATACGAAATATAATGCTCCTTGATACTGAGAGAAATCAGATATGTCAGTTTCTTGAAGAAAATAAAATCTGGTATATGCCGTTAAAAGGAGTATATCTGAAAGAATACTATCCAAAAATCGGTATGCGTCAGATGTGTGATAATGACATCCTTATAGAAGAATCAGCAATAAAAACTGTGAACAGATGGATGATTGAGAGAGGTTATGAAGTTCCTAAAAATTCAGAACATGAAAAAAATCATGATTATGAGTATCTGAAAAAGCCGTGCTATAATTATGAAATCCATTTTTCTTTATTTGCTAAAATTCCTGGTAATCCCATATATGAGTATTATAAAAATATCAGGACTAAACTGATAAAAGATGCTGATAATAATTATGGTTATCATTTTTCGTCAGAGGATTTTTATATTTATATGATTGCTCACGAATTTGGACATTTTTATTCTGGTGGAACAGGACTTCGTTCATTAGTCGATACCTATGTATATCTCAGAAAGTTTTCTGATACTATGGACTGGAAGTATATTGAACAAGAATGTCTGAAACTGGAAATTGCGGAATATGAGGAAAAGAGCAGAGCATTGGCAATAAAAGTTTTCTCGTCAACTGAATTACCAGTGCTTACAAATGATGAAAAGGAAATGCTTGAATACTATCTTGGAGCGGGAACATATGGAACCACAACAAATGCAGCTGCTCAGAAAATGAAAAAGTTTGAAGATGAAACAGGAAGCACATCAAAATTCAGATACCTGCTTCATCGTATATTTCCTCCTATGGAGACATATAGATTGTGTTTTCCGTTTTTCTATAAACATAAGATTCTTTTACCAATCGGCTGGGTATACAGATTATTCAGAGGAATATTCTGCAAGCAGAATATAATAAAATCAGAGATGAATGCAATCAATCAGTTAAAAGGTAATCGTAAATAATTTAATTGCTCTTTTTTTGTTGGAAATATTGGATTATCAGCTCTAACATTTGTATGTGTACGATATGATTGCAGATAATCCAGAGCAGCACTTTATCTACCCGCTGTTTTATAAAAAACACCCCACCGGGTAAGCAGAACAATCCAGTCCGCCAGCCGGTGGGGTTATATATTTGTTCGCCGGATTTGTTTTCCAGGATTTGGGTGAAGAACATGGGTGTACTTCTTTTCGTAAATTAATTTTAAATTTTCACACAGTTTTCACATAGTTATCACCTGTTTTTTTTTTTTTTTTGATGTATCATAATAATATAAATTGAAAGCAGATGTTTGGGCTTGAATAAAGGGGTAACCTTAGGAAAAAACGATGCTGGACTTATTGAAAAAATCATCAAGTATCAGCACGAAAAAGAATTTCCGAATTTCACAGAAACTGTAAGAAAATCAGTAAAGATTGCCTTGAAAACAGCCGAGGCAGAAAAGGAGTAAAAATGGAAGAAATTATTAAGAATGAAGATAATGTGCAGAAAGCAAAGCACAGTATTCCAAAATGGGTTATTATTGTCGGGTGTGTTTTAATTGTATGTGTTCTTATTGCTGCAATTTATTTTGTTCCTGAATACATAAAGAATAAGACATTTAATAATGGAATCTGTGGCGATTATACTTGTACTGATGTGTCGTTTACAAGTCTGGGCGAGGATGTATATGGCGACAAAGCAGAAGCAGTTGTAACTCTTTCTCTTGTTGGTAAGAATATTACTGTTTATAGCGATGGACAGATAGATGATCTTTATGAAAATTATTCCCCTAAAATGAAATATTCTGGAAGTTTGTTTGGTTTTCCTCATGCAATGTGTATTGAATATGAGCTCACCGGTAGTCAGCCTGAAGATAACTATATTCTTCGTGCAGATTATTATAATAAAGATCGTAATGAAACGGAGAGCGATTTGATTTATCTTAGTATTTCAACCGATGATATGCCTGAAGGCAGATCTGCATACACATTAAAATTTGAAAAAGTAGATTAATTATTTTACCCCTTCACCACATTCCTTATCATACGATAAATCTCCAGCCGTGGCAGTGATTTCGGACTATTGTTAGTCTGATTCACTGTCCGGCTGTTTTCGTTATTGCCTTTGATTCTGTTTGTCAAGGGTGTTCACCTCCGGCAAAAGGGCATAAGAAAAGCAGCCACGCAGGACTGCATAAATCTTATTCAGTTATGGTACAAATACATAAATTATTCTTCATCATGGTGCGGTTGAGTTTTTACGAGTTCGATTGCATTTATGCAAGCAAGATTCACATCAATTGTATGCTGTAATTTGGCAGTCTGCGAAAGCTTTGAAAACAGTTCTCCTTTTCTGGTGCTTACATATTTAGCCGGCAGCGAATTGAGAGCAATACATTTAATGTCCTCCCGACATTTATAACAACTACAGCAACCGCTTTTATTAATAAGATCGTCCATTGCTTCTTCCACAAATTCTTCCATTATATTAAAAAGAGCCATATTATTTAATTACCTCCTGAAATTACTACATATAATAATACAATATATTGTATTATCTGTCAAGACTTTATGAATATTCTCAGCATCAATTTCAGTGGGTATGGTTTATTGCCAAGTTCTCTTTAATAAGAATGCACC
>CAMCMW010000096.1 GCA_945876155.1 uncultured Ruminococcus sp.
CGAGGTCACCGTCCATGACTGCGCCGATGTTTCCGGTTTCAAAGTTGGTTCTGTGGTCTTTTACCATTGTGTACGGCATGAAAACGTAGGAGCGAATCTGCGCACCCCATGCGATTTCTTTCTGAACACCCTTGATATCGGAAATCTTGTCAAGATGTTCTCTTTCCTTGATTTCGATAAGCTTTGAACGGAGCATTTTCATAGCGTAGTCCTTGTTCTGGAACTGACTTCTCTGTGTCTGACAGGCAACAACGATACCGGTAGGAATGTGTGTCAGTCTTACGGCTGAAGAGGTCTTGTTGATGTGCTGACCGCCTGCACCGCTTGCACGGTAAACATCCATTTTGAGGTCTTCAGGGCGAATGTCAACTTCAATGTTGTCATCAATTTCCGGCATGACTTCAACTGCCGCAAAGGAAGTGTGGCGTCTGCCTGAGGAATCGAACGGTGAAACTCTTACCAGTCTGTGGACGCCAGCCTCGGATTTGAGGTAGCCGTAAGCGTTTTCACCCTCCACCAGTATGGACGCACTCTTCATTCCAGCCTCGTCGCCGTCAAGGTAGTCAAGGAGATTTACCTTGAAGTCGTGAGCCTCAGCCCAGCGGTTGTACATTCTGTAGAGCATTTCCGCCCAGTCCTGCGCCTCTGTACCGCCTGCGCCGGCATGGAAAGTAATGATTGCGTTTGAGTTGTCATATTCTCCGGTAAGGAGAGTTGCCAGCTTTTCGTTTTCAAGCTTTTTCTTGAATTCCTCAAGACCTGCGGTTATCTCCTCGGCAGAGTCCTCGTCACCCTCTTCAATGCAAAGTTCAGTAAGTGCGATTAAGTCGTCAAGCTGTGTGGAAAGGGATTCAAGACTTGCAATCTTGTTTTCGATAGACTTTGTTTTCTGCAAAACCTGCTGGGACTTTTCCAGATCGTCCCAGAAACCCGGTTCGGCAGCTTTGTTTCTCAGTTCTTCCAGTTCAACCTTTGAATGTTCAATGTTGAGTACGTCCGCAAGTTCTTTTAATTCCGGAAGATATGAATTAAGTTCTGATTTCAGTTCGTCAAGTAATATCATATAAACTCCTTTTTAATGTTTTCTTGTGATTGATTTTTTTATGGTAATATATGTAACTGTTTACATGTTCGGCTCCTTTTTGCAATGTGATACATCTTATTATACTACATTTTTCAGAAAACTGCAAATTTTTAAAGAAATTTTTTTGAAAGTATTTGAAAAATAGAAAAAATGTGATATAATAATATACTATAAAGCTGAAATATGAATATCTGGAGGACGGAATGTCAAATTATCTGGGATATAAATGTGTTGTCTGCGGACAGAAATTTGATGAAAAAGACGATATAGTAGTCTGCCCTGAATGCGGTACGCCGTATCACAGGGAATGTTATATGAAATCGGGAAAATGTGTCAATGAGGAACTGCATAAGACCGGTGAAAGCTGGAAAGGACAGAGGGAACGTGAAAACGAGAAATCCGAGTACAAGAAATGTCCTTACTGCGGTACTGTAAACAAGCCCCACACTATCATCTGTGAACACTGCGGTGCTCCGCTGGTTGATGAACTTAACAAAAATATGGCATCGGGAAATGCAGAGGGAAACTTCGGCGGAATGAACGGTGCTCCGGGAAACGGCGGAATGTATGGGAATACGTTTGCGTTCAACCCCCAGGACAAATGCTGCGGAATGAATCCGGAGGAAGATTTTGAATCGGTAAAGCTTAAAGAACTGGCTGATTTTGTCAACACTAATCAGATGTATTATCTGCCGATTTTCAAAAAAATGAAAGATACCGGACAGAAGGTTTCACTCAATATCATTTCGTTTATTTTCCCTCAGCTTTATTTTGCCAACAGAAAAATGTGGATATGGACGGCTCTTTCTATTCTGATATCAGTCGTGCTGAGTATACCGACATTGTTATATCTGATGTTTGAATATAATATTTCCGGCGGTATATTTGACATTATAAATATAGAATCAAAAGGCTTTGAAATGATTTATAATGCCTCGGGCTTTTTAAGTTTTGCGTTCAAGGCACTTATGCTGATGTTCTCAAACTGGCTTTATTACAGATTTTCACTGAAGAAAATCAAACAGAACAGGCTGGAGGAACAGGAAGCAAGCTCTCAGAGGTTATCCGCAGCAGGCGGTACAAGTATGGCGGCAATATTCATTGCGTTTGCTGTTGAGTCAGTGCTTACACTTTTGCTTTGGTTTATTTTTACAAAATAGATATGATATTACGGAGGGTTTTATGAAAATAAAAAAGGCAATTATACCGGCTGCCGGTCTGGGGACAAGAGTCCTTCCGGCAACAAAGGCAATACCTAAGGAAATGTTTCCGATTGTGGACAAGCCTGCGATACAATACATTGTTGAAGAGGCAGCAAGAAGCGGAATTGAGGATATTCTGATTATAACAAGCCGTGGAAAATCTGAGATGGAAGACCATTTCGACAGAAATCCGGAGCTTGAAAGCAAGCTGAAATCCGGTGGTGACGCAAAGAAAAAGATGCTTGAAGAGGTAATCGGTGCGGCACAGCTTGCAAATATAACCTATGTCAGACAGCAGGAGCAGAAAGGTCTGGGACACGCTGTTTTGCAGGCTAAGAAGTTTGTGGGTGACGAGCCTTTTGCAGTCCTTTACGGCGATGACGTAATTATCGGTGAGGATCCGTGCATAGGTCAGCTTATGAGGGCTTATGAGGAAACAGGACTCTGCGGTGCTGTGGGTATAAAAGAGGTTTCGAGACAGGACGTCCAGAAGTACAGCTCAATGAAACTTGAATCTATCAGTGACAACATTTACAAGGTTACTGACATGATAGAAAAACCTGCTCCGGGTCAGGAATTCTCACTGTTTTCAATTCTTGGAAGATGTATTCTTCCGGCTGAGATTTTCACTATTCTTGAGGAGATTCCTTACGGTGCCGGAAACGAACTTCAGCTGACAGATGCAATGAAAGTCCTTGCACAGCGTTCAGGAGTAGCCGGAGTTGATTTTACAGGTACAAGATACGATATGGGCAACAAGCTCGGAATCTTAAAGGCACAGGTGGAAGTAGGTCTTGCACATCCCGAAATCGGCAGTGATTTCAAGGAATATCTGAAAAAAATTGCAGAAAATTTAAAATAATACTTGACAATCCCTTAAAAATAGTATATAATTAATCTGTTATCCTTGCTCGTATTTTAAGACGGGCTAAATCCAGAAGGAGGTGTTTCAATATGGCAAAATTATCCGCTAAGTATGAAGTTATGGTTGTATTCAGCATCAAGAACGGCGAAGATAACGTAAAGGCTCTCGTTGAAAAGTTCAAGGCTCTTATCGAAAAGAACGGAACTCTTGAAGAGGTAAACGAATGGGGCAAGCGTAAGCTGGCTTATGAGATCAACTATGAGACAGAGGCTTACTATGTTCTTTACACATTTGAGTCCAAGCCTGATTTCCCGGCTGAGCTCGAAAGAGTTATGAACATCACAGACGGCGTTCTGCGTTCTATGGTTACAGTTAAGTAATTACAACCGATTGGAGGACTTCAAAAATGCTTAATAAGGTTATTCTGATGGGCAGACTTACTGCTGATCCGGAACTCAGACAGACACCATCGGGTGTTTCATCATGCAGATTTTCTGTTGCGATTAACAGAAACTATGCATCAAAGGAAACCGGTGAAAGGCAGACAGATTTTATCAATGTAGTTGCATGGCGCCAGACTGCTGAATTTGTAAGCAGATATTTCTCAAAAGGTAAAATGATAATCGTTGAAGGCAGTCTGAGAAATAATAATTACACTGATCAGAATGGTGTAAAGCATTATTCCATGGACGTATATGCTGATAACGTTTCATTTGGTGAAAGCAAGTCCGCAGGTGCTGCAAACAGCATTACAGGCGGAAACAGCAATTTCCAGCAGCCTCAGCAGACCCAGCAGGCACCGGCTCAGTCACAGCCGGCAGAAGAAACTGTTTCACTTGGTGATCTGGGCGATTTTGAAGAAATCCTCAGTGACGGCGAAGTGCCGTTCTGATATACTTTATATTGAAGGAGGTTTTCTGTAATGGAAAGAGAAAGAAATTCCCGTGGACCTAAGAGACCACGTAAAAAGGTTTGTATGTTCTGTGCTGACAGAGTAGAAGAAATCGATTACAAGGATATCGCAAGACTCAGAAAGTGCATGACTGACAGAGCTAAGATTCTGCCAAGAAGAGTTACAGGTACTTGCGCATTCCATCAGCGTCAGCTGACAGTGGCAATCAAGAGAGCAAGATACGTTGCACTCCTGCCATACGTAAGTGAATAATAAAAAATCAAGAGAAGCTGCGGCTTCTCTTTTTTGTTTATCTGTATGGTCAATTATGCTCTATGCATTTGGTGAAATTATGGATAATATGCTTTATATTAATTACAATGTTAAAAAATTAACTGATATGTATGAAAAAGACCACAGTGAAAATTGATTTCTGAACCGTTCATTTTTTTAATGGACGTTTTTTTTCATACATAATAACAGTTGACGAGCAACGTGTAAAATGTTATAATTATAAGGAATAAACTCAATTGTAAGGATGTTGAAATTGAACGTTACATTAATAGAATATACACCACAGCCGGAAAAAATCGTCGCAGCAGCGGCAAAGCTTTGCTATTCCGACTCCGGATGTGAAAATATCATGGACGGTCTTGACGAGGAAAAGACACAGTCCTTTGTGAAAATGCTGTCAGATATGGGACACGAAAGCCCCATTGAACACGTCAGCTTTACCTTTGGAATCGAAGGTGTTTCCAGAGCGTTGCTTGCTCAGATTACACGCCACAGACACGCTTCTTTTTCTGTGCAGAGCCAGCGGTATGTGAGAAAGAATAATTTTGTTTACATTACCCCTCCGGCAATTTCAGAGGACAGCGAGATAAATGAAATGTACTGCAAGGCAATGAATAACTCATATAATGCCTACAATAGTATTGCGGACAGGCTTGCTGAAAAGTATTTTTCTGAGTTTTCAGCGGAGGGTCTGAGCGAAAAGGCGGCAAGGTCAAAGGCTGAGAAAAAGGCTATCGAGGACGCAAGATTTGTCCTGCCGAATGCCTGCGAAACCAAAATGGTGGTAACCATGAACGCAAGAAGTCTTGTGAATTTCTTTAAGCTGAGATGCTGTAACAGGGCGCAGTGGGAGATTCGTGAACTTGCCGAGGAAATGTATAAGCTTTGCTATGAGGCGGCACCGTCGTTGTTCTGTAATGCCGGACCGTCATGCTGTAACGGTGGGTGTACGGAGGGCAAAATGACCTGCGGCAAGGCTGCTGAGGTGAAACAAAAATTTGAAAAGATAAAGGCTGATATAGATGAAAAAAGGTAAACTGATTGTTATAGACGGTCTTGACGGCAGCGGAAAGTCCACACAGCTTGAACTGGTGCAGAAAAAGCTTGAAGATATGGGAGTACCCGTTAAAACCATAAGTTTTCCGGACTACGAAAGTCCCTCGTCGGCACTGGTTAAAATGTATTTAAACGGCGAATTTTCGGATAATCCCGACGACATAAACGCTTATGCGGCGTCCAGTTTTTACGCTGTTGACAGATATGCAAGCTATATGAAATACTGGAAAGATGATTATTTTTCGGGTAAACTGATACTGGCGGCAAGGTATGTCAGCTCGAATGCCATACACCAGATGGTAAAACTTGACGAAAGCGAGTATGACCAGTATCTGGAATGGCTTTATGACTACGAGCATAAAAAGCTTGGATTGCCTCCTGCGGACAAGGTTATTTTTCTTGATATGCCCACTAATATTTCCCAGAAACTGCTGTCAAAGCGGTATAATGGGGACGAATCGAGAAAAGATATACATGAGGCTCATGTCAGCTATCTTGAAAACTGCCGTAAAACCGCACTTTACGCCGCAAACAAGCTTGACTGGACTGTTATCCAATGCAGTGACGGTGAAAATCCGCTTGCTGTGGAAGTTATTTCCGAAAATGTTATGAAAGAAATTTCAAAGGTGATATAAATGCTCGAATTTCGTCAGATAGATATAAGCGACAGGGATTGGATAAACGAGTTGCTGAAAAAGTCAGATTTTATGGGGTGTGAATACAGCTTTGCCAATAATATGGCGTGGCGAAGGCTTAGTGATTCTACAATATCACGGTACAAGGACTTTTACCTCATAAAGGCTGAGGACGAAGAGTATACCAGTTTTTCATTTCCGGCAG
>CAMCMW010000097.1 GCA_945876155.1 uncultured Ruminococcus sp.
TCTGTGGCTTATCTGCTGTAAGGAAGAAAGCAGGTCTGCCCATTTCGTCAACCTCAGGAGAATTCCAGTAGCTGTGGTCTATATCACCGTCACCCACCTGATAACAGTGAGCAATAACTGTACCGTCCTCATCACGGAATGTACATTTCATAAGATAATCATTGAAATATCTCAGAATGGTTTCGATATGTTCGTCCTGACCGGTTTTCACATAACCGTCACGGAATTCGTAATAACCCCAGCCGAGAGTTGCGGCAGAATAGTTTTCCGGCATACCGAATTTTACGTGGTCGCCGGCGTCATGGAAACCGCCTGCAACGTCAACACAGCCGTCACCGTCCGGGTCGAGAATATCCCTGTACTTGTCAATAAATTCCTGTGAAAGGTTAGTTCCGGTAAAATCATCTGAAATACCAGCAACAAGCTCTACCTTTGCGTCATAGGTATGGCAGTCACCTCGCCACACATAACGATTGTTTTCATCAACTTCTGTACCGCACATATTTGCGTCGTAAAAATAAATGGAGTACTGCAATGCACGGGCGAAGTCAATGTCCAGTCCTGAATCGTTTGCCAGTGACTCTTCAAGCTCTCCGGCTGCGTTTACCACAGGTATTGATGCCGGAAAAGTCAGGCATGAGGCAGCGGTACAAAAACTTAATGCAGCCGCTGTCAGTTTTTTTAGCAATTTCATATTGATTTTCCTCCTTGTTCCAATAATAAACTGTATATATTGTAGCACATAAAACGTTTAATTTCAAGAAAAATATATTTTATTTAAAAATAAAAGCAATACTGCACAAAACATCACACCGTTATTTGTGTGGTATTACCTGTAAAAGTGACAAATGTCATATAAGATACTGACTTTTTTCACTTACAATTTCCGGCGGTTTGCGGTATACTATAAACATACCAAATATGGAGGAGAAAGTTATGGCAAAAACAGTTGTAAAAATAGAAAATCTTGTTAAGCGCTACAAGGATTTGATAGCACTTGACCATTTCAGTATTGACATTCATGAGGGCGAAGTTTTCGGACTGCTGGGACCAAATGGTTCGGGCAAGACTACTGCGATAAACTGTCTGCTGTCACTGCTTACGTTCGACAAAGGAACTGTTGAGGTTTTCGGAGAGAAAATGACTCCCGACAATTACAAGGCAAAAAGTCAGATAGGTGTTATCATGCAGAATGTGGCAGTTTTCGACGAGCTTACCGTCCGTGAGAATATCGACTATTTCTGCGGTCTCTACATAAAGGATAAAGCCACAAGAAAGCAATACGTTGAAGAGGCAATTGCATTTGTAGGACTGGAGGACTTTGTGAAGTTCTATCCCAAGAAACTGTCCGGGGGACTTCTTCGCCGTCTGAATATTGCCTGCGGAATTGCCCACAAGCCTAAACTGATAATTCTTGACGAGCCTACAGTTGCAGTTGACCCACAGAGCAGAAACAAGATACTTGAGGGTATTCAGGAGCTTAACCGAAACGGTGCTACGATAATTTACACCTCCCACTATATGGAAGAAGTGGAGCAGATATGCACCCGTATTGCAATTATCGACAAGGGAAAAAATGTTGCAATCGGCACAAAGGACGAGCTGAAAAAGATGATTCGCAATACGGAGACTGTCACCATTGAAATTATGTCTGTAAGTGAAGAGATAATTGGAAAAATCAATGCTCTGGAACACGTTTACGAGACGGATTTTACTGACGGCAAACTTGTTATAAAGTGCAGCGGAGGCAAGCATAATCTTGTAAAAATCCTTGGTATTCTGTCAGAAAATGAGATTTCATTCGGCAGAGTTTACTCCGAACTCCCGACGCTTAATGACGTATTCCTTGAAATCACAGGCAAGGAACTTCGTGACAAGGAGGGTCAGTAATGTTCCGGCAGATTTTTAAATATGAGTTTATCAATACCATCAGGCAGAAGGAACTGATTTTCTGGATGATGTGTTTCCCGATTATTCTGGGTACTTTTTTCAATCTTGCATTCGGCAGTCTTTACGAAAAGAACGAGATATTCACTGAAATTCCGGTTGCCGTTGCAGAAGTAAAGGAAGATTCCGTGTTCAGAGAGGTACTGGACGAGCTTTCTTCCGGCGAATCACCGCTTTTTACGGTACAGTACACAGACATGGAAAAAGCTGAGGAACTGCTCAAAAATGAGGATATAAAGGGTATCATCTGTGTTGATGATGAGCTTTCACTGTCTGTTGCAGGAAACGGTCTTGAACAGTCGATTATCAAGTCATTTCTGGAACAGTATGAGGCTCAGAAAACTATCATTACTGATACAGCAGTTAACAATCCCGATAAACTCCAGGACGTTATCACAGCTCTCTCGGCTGACATAAACTGCATTGAAACCAAAGAACTTTCCGGCGGAAATATGGACGAATATGTACAGTATTTCCAGAATCTCATTGCAATGGTTGGTATGTTCGGAACAATGGTTGGATTGTTTGCTGCAACTTCAAACGAAGCCAATCTTTCGGCAATCGGCGCAAGAAAATGCGTTGCTCCCACACATAAGCTGAAATCTATCGTTGCAAATCTTCTCGCCGCTTTCTGCGCTCAGATAATATGTGTATTTATCAGTATCACTTACATAGTGTTTATTCTGAAAATAGATATGGGTGATAAGATACCGATGATTTATCTTTCCGGAGCCTCAGGTTCACTGCTGGGAGTTTCACTGGGATTTTTAATAGGTTCAATCGGAAGAATGTCAGAGGGCGTGAAAGTGGGAATATCAACGTCGTTTTCAATGTTCTGCTGTTTCCTCAGCGGTCTTATGGTGGGAAATATGAAAGCTGTAATTAATCAGCATTGCCCGATTGTCAACAAAATCAATCCGGCGGCAGTTATCTCAGATTTGTTCTACTGCCTTGCCGTTTACGACGATTATTCCCGCTACATGGAAAAAATGGTGACACTGCTCATTATGTCGGCTGTATTCATAACAGGCGGTTTTCTGCTCACAAGGAGGAAAAAGTATGCAAGTATTTAAAACGTTCATGAAGGTGGCAAAAAAGCGTCTGCACGTTTCCATGATTTATATTATCATATTTATCTCAATCGGAATTGCCATGACCTCCACCGCCTCAGATACCAATAATTTTACTGAAACAAAATTAAGCGTCAGCATTACCGACCTTGACAACACCGATGCAAGCCGTGCATTATCAGACTACATTGCCAAAAATAACAAAATTGTTGAAGTCGAAAACGATAAGGACGCAATTATGGACGCAGTCTTTTACCGCAGAGCAGACATTATCCTTACTATCAACGAGGGATACTCCCAGAAACTGGCGAACGGCGAAACGGACGGTCTGTTCAGCGATTACCGTGTTCCCGGCAGTTATTCAGCTGAGTTTTTCGATACCCAGCTTGACCAGTATATCGGAATGCTTAATGCGTACACCGCCGGAGGTATGTCAGTTGACGAGGCAGCCGCAAAAACTGCGGAGCTTGCAGAAAAGGAAGTCAGTGTGGAAACTCTGAACTTTTCCGAAAACGCCAACGTTGAATTTGGTGAGAATATCTCCTATTACTACCAGTATTTAGCGTATATCCTTATAGCCGTAATGATTTCCGGACTCTGCCCCACACTCCTTGTGATGATGCGCAAAGAGATACGCAGCCGCACAAACTGTTCCTGCGTATCAAATGTTAGTCAGATGGTTCAGATAGTGCTGGGAACGGTTATTTTTGCAGTGGGAGTTTATCTGCTGCTGACAGTTGCCGCATTTTTCCTGTACCACTCACAGATGTTTAACTCAAAGGGACTGCTTGCAATGCTCAACGGCTTTGTATACCTGATTTTTGCCACAATGCTTACAATTCTGATTTCAGTAATAGCGCCGGCTAACAAGGCAGTTGATATGATTGGAAATGTAATAAGTCTTGGAATGAGTTTTGTCTGCGGAGTATTCGTTCCTCAGAGCCTCCTCAGCGGTACGGTTCTGAATATCGGTAAATTCCTCCCGGCATACTGGTACATCAAGGCAAACAATATGCTTGCCGGAAGTAATGGTGAGATTTTCGGTATGGGAAAATACATGACCTGCATAGGAATAGAACTTGCTTTTTCAATTGCAATGTTCTGTGTTACACTCCTTGTCGCAAAGTCAAAAAGAAGTTCAAAAAGCGTTTGATTATTGATTCAGTTTTTTCTCCTTAAACAATAATGCCGTGCCTTTGGGTAAGCCAAAAGCACGGCATTTGTATTATTGATTTTCAAGATAGTCATTGAAAATATACTTATCTCCGAAATATCCGTTTTCAATAAGCATTGTTACAAAATCCTGTACTTCCCCATTGCCCAGCCATGCACACTCACCGCCGAATCTGCAAAGCTCTATCATCTGATATGAGCCGTTTTCGTCGGTATACAGAGCATAAAGTGTTTCCTGACCCCAGTCGTCAATGCCAAAGTTCCAGCTTTCCATTTTGCAGTCCTTGTACTGGGCGGCGGATTCAGTGAAATCAGAAATTTTCTGTAAAATGTCTGAATCCTTAATGAAAAGCTCTTCTGTTCCGGAATTCATTATACGATTTATATCATCTTCCAGTTTCCATTCATAGCCTTCTTCAATGTCAACTATAACGTTCTCCGCAGTATAACGAGTGCCATTCTGAGTAATGATTCTTTTAAAGTCCTCACTTCCCCAGCCGTTTTCAGACATTGTAATCTGATAATCTTCAATCATCAGCACAGGCTTTGTATCAACCTGATTCTGTTCAATCAGCTCACGCCTCATCAGACAGCTGTCAAATACATCAAGCTTTCCGTCACCGTTCAGATCGGCATTTCTCCAGTTAGAAAGCTTTGTATCAGCCGCATTGACCTGCCACTTCCGGAGCAGTACGGCATCAGCAACACTGAATGTTTCGTCAGCATTTATATCGCCGTTAACTGTTTTTTTCACCTTGATGTAAATATCTGCAGAATTATTATCGTGCTCTGTTACTTCAAGGTAATCATCAGGAAGATAATATCCACGGGGCAGATCAATGTCAATGACTTCGTATTCGGCAACACCAAATCCTCCTGCAAAATCTGATATGTCAATCACAAAAGGATTCTGTCCGTTGTAGTCCCATTCTGATGTGGGTCCCCAGTTAGTACTCCACCCAAACGAACCGTCATTCAGAATATATTCAACCTCATAGCCGATTTGAAAGCTGATAGGGTATAACATGGCATCACTGAACTGAATAAGCTTGCCTGTTTCATAGTCAACAACAGACACTCTCTGAGTATTTTCGTCAGGAGCAGTCGTTATTTCAGTAATAACTGTGCCGTTTTCGCTGACCTCATAGCTCTTTTCAATTTCACTGACAGTTGAATCTTCAACATCCCATCCCTTTGCGTCCTTCCATAAAACTTTAACTGTACCGTCTGAAACCGGCTTGTATACTGTAACAGAATGAACAGGACCTCCGCATACCTCAGAATGTGCTACTACCTCAGTACAGTAAGATTCTGTAATCTGTTCAATTTCGGCTGTGCCGTCCTGACCCATGAAAAGAGAATAACCAGTTCCGCCGTTACGGTCATAGCAGTATGTAATATAACCGCCATGAACAGAAACTATACCGTAATTTTCTTTAAATTCGCTGTACTCCGTTATACAGTCAGGCACCCAGGAGTAAATGTCTGTTTCGGTAATCGTTCCGTCTTCGTCAACGTAAAAATCGAATGAGTAATCAACAAATGTTGCTGTCTGGAATTTGCGGTTTAAATCCACTTCAAATGTACCATTGGCAAATGGCTTGTAAACCACAACTTCATACTTGAAATCGGCTGAATCTTCCGTGTAAGTATTACGGGAAACCTCGGTCATGACATCAGTTGTGGAAACAACCTCATAGGAATATGATTCGTGGGTGGTTTCGCTGAATAACAGACATACCACACCGTCCTCAATGTGTGTTGCACCGTAAGTGTTTTCAAACTCCAGTGCCTCTGAAAAACTTTCGGGAACCCAGTCCGGATTGGAATCTGCCAGTATATCACCGGCGGATACTGACGTTCCTGCAACTGGTATGGCAGAAAGGCACATAACCGCTGCCGACACCACAGCCAACAATTTTTTCTTCATCGCATACCTCCGTTTTCAAAAATTTTGTGTGAATAAATTATAATTTAATTGTAAGTTGTACTTACATTAATATAGAGTTGAGTAATCTGGATTTTGT
>CAMCMW010000098.1 GCA_945876155.1 uncultured Ruminococcus sp.
GTGACGACGTAGAGATAAATACCGGAAACGAAACTAAAACCTACACAGTGACTGCAATCAACCAGTCCATGAACAATAATGGCGAAGGTATACGCTTTTACCAGCAGGAAAATCTCGATTACAGCTTTACAACAGGCTGTTTCGGAATACAGATAAAGTTTGATGATAATCCGAGTGCCAGAGTCTTAAAAGAACGCAAAGCACTTTTAGCGGAAGAATACCCCGATACAGAGGTATTTACTGCCGGAGAATACATTGACTCCATGATTGGTTCTGTGGCAGGTATTCTTGTTGCAGTACTCATGGTGAAGAGCTTTATCACAAAGGAAAAAAGCGAAATCGCAATACTCAAGGCTGTGGGATTCAGAAATTCCAGTCTGACCCTGTGGCAGACAATGAGGATAGGCATGATACTGCTTATCGCCATAATAATTGGCACGCTTATATCAGAACCGATGTCACACCTGCTTATTGAACCGGTTTTCCGCATGATGGGTGCATACAGCATTGAATTTGACATAAAGCCGATTGAAGTTTACCTGATTTAGCCCCTTATCGTGCTTTCAGTCACCTCCCTTGCCGCATTTGTTTCGTCACTGGGACTGAGAAAAATCCAGGCGTCAGAAGTTTCCAACATTGAATAAGAACAGGAGAAAAGCTATGAAAACTATATTAAACGTAAAGAATCTATGCAAAACATACATTTTAAACAAGCGTCAGAACAATGTTCTGAAAAACGTAAATTTCACCGTTTCGGAGGGCGAAATGGTTGCAGTCATGGGACCGTCAGGCTCAGGCAAATCCACCCTTTTATACGCCGTTTCCGGAATGGACTCCATAACCGCCGGAGAGGTTGACTTCTGCGGCAGTGACATTTCAAAGCTCAGTCAGAAACAGCTTGCAGACCTGCGACTTAACGAAATGGGTTTTATCTTCCAGCAGATGTACATGATGAAAAATCTCACGGTGCTGGACAACATCATTCTTCCCGCCTGCCAGTCCGACAAGATAAAAGAGAGCAGAAAGGAAACCGTGGGCAGAGGTCAGGACCTAATGAGAAAGCTGGGTATTATTGAAATTGCCGACAACGGTATTAACGAGGTTTCCGGCGGACAGCTCCAGCGTGCCTGCATCTGCCGCAGTATGATAAACAAGCCGAAAATGATTTTTGCCGACGAGCCTACCGGTGCTCTCAACCGCACTTCCTCCGAGGAAGTTATGGACGAACTTGCCAAAATCAACGGTGAGGGAACAACAGTCATGCTCGTAACTCACGACGTAAAGGTTGCGGCAAAATGCACAAGAGTGCTTTATATAGTTGACGGAAACATAAAAGGAGAGTATAATTTAGAAAAGTACACTTCACCATCTCAGCTGAGAGAGCGTGAAAGGTCACTTAGCAACTGGCTTATGGAAATGGGCTGGTAAATTCAATCAGCTATTGAAAGGATTATTATGACAGATATTCTTATTGTTGAAGACAACAAAGAACTTGCTGACCTTCTGTGTGATTTTCTTCGTGCGGAAAATTACACAGTCAGCATTGCACAAAGCGGTGAAAAGGCTTTGCAGCTTTATGAAAAGTATGGCGCAAGGCTTGTGATACTGGATATTATGCTGCCGGGAATTGACGGTTTCAGCGTATGTACAAAAATCCGTGAACAGAGCAATACACCAATCATAATAGTAAGTGCCAAAACTGAAAAGGAAGACAAGCTCAACGGACTGTTTTTAGGTGCAGACGACTACATCGAAAAGCCCTACGACATTGATATAATGCTTGCAAAAATAAGCGGTATTTTCAGACGCAGGTACGCAGTTGACGAAATAACTGACGGTAATATCCGCATTGACAAAGCCGGAAAAACTGCATACATACATGACGTCCCTACCGACATGACCGCAAAGGAACTTGAACTGCTTTTGCTGCTTATTGAGAATAAGGGAAGAGTTTTAAACAAGGAATATATTTTCAGCAGAATATGGGCGGACAGCGTTTCCGAGCCTCAGACTCTTACAGTACACATAAAATGGCTGCGTCAGAAAATCGAGGACAACCCGAAAAATCCAAAGCGCATTCAGACTGTGTGGGGCGTGGGGTATAAATTCGTATGAAAAGCTTTAACAGGATATTTGCCGCAGTAATTCTTGGGATAGCACTTATTTTTATAGTATCAAATATTTATCTGAAAAGTGACGGTGATTCCTCCGGCAGACCTTACCGTGTGGAAATAAACAGGATAGCAGAGGAAATCCGGCAGAGCGGTTTTGATAATATTGACCTGTCGGGCTATGAATATGTTACGGGTATTGAACGTTCTGACGGTTCGGACGGCTTTTTTGACGGCGGAAAAAGCGATTATGCAGTAAGAGAAATCAACGGGGAAATTTACCGTTTTGATTATGTTATTGACCCGTCAAAATCAGATTCAGCTATAATTATCCGGGTGAACATTGTTCTTGCAGTTATGTCAGTTCTGATTATTGCGGTGATGATTTTTACCAAGCTGAAAATCCTTAAACCCTTTGAATCATTCCGTGATATCCCCTATGAGCTTTCAAAGGGCAATCTCACTGCTCCGGTCAAGGAAAGCAAAAACCGGTTTTTCGGAAAATTTCTTTGGGGAGTGGATTTGCTAAGGGAGAATATGGAGGAACAGAAAAAGCGTGAGCTTGACTTGCAGCGTGACAAAAAAACGCTTATTCTCTCCGTTTCCCACGACATAAAGACTCCCCTTTCAGCCATAAAGCTATATTCAAAAGCGCTCTCAAAGGGACTGTACAAGGACAAGGAAAAACAGCTGGAAATCGCAGAGAGCATAAACGAAAAGGCGGACGAAATTGAAGAATTTATTTCGGAGATTATTTCGGCAACAAGGGACGATTTTCTTAATCTTGAAGTAAACTGCGGTGAATTTTACCTTTCTGAACTTGTGAGCAAAATTTCAGTTTACTACAGGGAAAAGCTTTCACTGGTGCATACCAATTTTTCCGTTAGTCATTATTGCGACTGCATTTTAAAGGGCGACTTCGACCGCAGTATTGAGGTACTGCAAAATGTAATCGAAAACGCAGTAAAGTACGGCGACGGGCATACCATAGAAATCAGCTTTCCGGAAGAAGAAGACTGTCAGCTGATAACCGTCCGAAACAGTGGCTGCACCCTTCCGGAAACAGAACTGCCCCATATTTTCGACAGTTTCTGGCGTGGCTCAAACGCTGAAAAGTCACAGGGCAGCGGACTCGGTCTTTACATCTGCCGTCAGCTTATGAGAAAGATGAACGGTGAAATTTTTGCTGAAATTCAGAATGAGTATATGACTGTTTCAGCAGTATTTTCAAAAGCATAGTGTTAACAGGTGATATCTGCTTTTTTTGCAGTATTGCCTGTTATTTTTTTCGCAGCTGTATACAGTTATGAGATGCTCTGTAACAATGCAATAAAACATAACTTTTTTGCACAAATTCTATTGAATATTTTGAAAAAATATGTTATTATTAAAGTATAAACAGATTAAAGAGGAGGTGTGTTATGAAAGCAGTTGGAAAAATCGGGGTAATCATACCTGCTGTTATTGATCCACTGGAATCATAACTGCTTAATATCATTAAAATGTTTATTTATGTCATTGAACAGCAATGGTATATTTGCTGTAATAAAAACAAAAACGCATTTTTCAGGGGGATTCAATTATGTTCAGAAGGACAAAAAAATTTGCCGCAATAGCTGCTGCTATAGCAGTCATTGCAAACTGCACCGGTATCACATTCAAAAATGTATCACCAGCTCCGTTTTCAGCACAGGCAGCTGATACCGGTTCACGCATTCGTGTTGATATCAACAAAAACGACGGAAGAAAAGCGTCCTATGCAAGAAACGCAAACAACTGGATACTTGTTGAGGGTGCATCTCCGTCATATCAGGTCAACGGCGTTACTTTTACGCTGTCCAACGGTGGCAGTGCCGGCGGAGATGTAACTGGTGCCAACAACAAAAAGCTCCAGCTTCAAAGTCTTGATTATCCGTATCTGACAATGGACGGCGCCAAGATTAAAGACGGCGACAGCGGCGGTGTTCTCAAGCTTGAGATAAGCGGACTTTCAAACGGCAATCACTCTCTTCAGATGTGGCATTGCAATACTGACGGCTACACCAACAGCAGTCTTAGTATTTCTGTAAACGGCAAAAAAGTGCTTTCGGGTGTGAACTGTCCTACAAATGTCAAGGACGAAAACGACGCTGGTATTTCCTATGTCACATGGAACGGCAGCAGCGTTACTATACTGATTACTCCCGAGGGTGGCGGCAAGCAGAACGTTGCATGGCTCAACGCTTTTGAGCTTGACGGCAGTGACCCTGTAAACGGTGTATCAAAAATGTTTCCGGACGACCAGTGCGCTCACCTTGATGCGTCACAGGGTCTTTCATGGACGTCAGGAAAGAACGCTCAGTCCCATGATGTCTACATAGGAACCAGTTATAGTGATGTTTTCAATGCTGACCACAATTCAAAGGAATTTAAAGGCAATCAGACTTCCACAAAATACACTCTTGATGACAGCTATTCGTCTATTCCGACATATTACTGGCGTGTTGACGAGGTAAACAGCAGCGGTACGGTCAAAGGCACTGTTTACTCATTCCAGGTGAACCGTCTCTCCTTCCCTACAGCTGAGGGCTACGGACGTTTTGCAAGAGGCGGCAGAGGCGGTTATGTCTATCATGTAACCAATCTCAATGATTCCGGTGAAGGCTCTCTCCGTTACGGACTTGAAACTCTGAAAGGTGCAAGAACAATTGTGTTTGACGTGGGCGGAGTTATTTCTCTCAACAGTGTTCTGTGTATACCGGAGGACGGCGGAGATGTTTATGTTGCAGGACAGACTGCTCCCGGTGACGGTATAACTCTTATCAATTATACTTTCGGTGCAATGGGTTCAAAAGACGTAATTATCAGAGATATAAGAACCCGTGTAGGAGATGTAAGCGGACAGTCAATGGGCGGCATGGGTCTTGGAAGCTGTAATAATTCCATTATTGACCACTGCTCTGTCTCCTGGGGAACTGACGAGGGTTTCTCATCACGAAGTGCGGCAAATATCACATTCCAGTGGAGCATTATTGCTGAATCGCTTAACAACTCTGTGCATTACAATGCAGATGACCGTACAGACGTGGAACGTCACGCATTTGCTGCGTCTATCAGCGGTTACACAGGCAGTTTCCACCACAATCTTCTTATCAACAACACAGGCAGAAACTGGTCACTGGCAGGTGCAATGGAACAGGACGCTATAACATACGGCGGTCAGCTTGATATCCGGAATAATGTTGTATATAACTGGAAGGACAGAACCACTGACGGCGGTGCAAGACGTGTGCAGTTTGTGAATAACTATTACAAGGCTGGACCTGTGTCCGATACCAGTCTGCATCTTGTATCAGTTGACGGAAACGAGCTGAACACCGGTGATATGCAGATGCTCTATTCATCGGGCAATATGAAGGTAGCACAAAACGGAACGACCCTGATTGGTGCAGATGAGGACGAATGGGCAACAGGCAAAGCAAAGTCAGGAGGCAAAAACTCAACAGAAGCAGATGTAAGAAGTGACACACCTTTCTTTGAGTCCCATGTCAATACTCAGTCTGCCGAAGACGCATATAATTCCGTTATCACAAGTGCCGGAGCAAACAAACCGGGATTTGACTATATTGACAGCCGTTATCTGAAAGAGGTAAAGAACGGAACTTATACATACACAGGCGGCAAGGATAATCTTCAGGGTATCATTGACAGCCAGGAAGATGTGGGAGGCTACCCCAACAGCAGTACCTTCAAGGGCGGTACAGCTCCCAAAGACACTGACCAGGACGGAATGCCGGACGCATGGGAAACCGAACACGGTCTGAATCCCAATGACGATTCCGACGGAGCAATAGTATCACTTTCCGCAGATGATTACACAAACCTTGAAATGTATCTCAATGAACTTGCAGGAGACCCTGTTGAATTTAACGGCAGCGTTACCCGTGAACCGATAACAGGAAAACTCATTAAAAGCATAGATGTGCTGGATACAGCCTATTACAGCAGCTGGGCGATAGATACAAGTCTTGAAACCGGTGATAAGGTTTTTGGGGACAGAGATATTGAAAATTCAGCTTTTTC
>CAMCMW010000099.1 GCA_945876155.1 uncultured Ruminococcus sp.
GTGATTTTTATTCCGCTGTATACGTTTTGAGTCTTTCTTTTATTTTTCATGTTCAGATTCCTTAAATAATTATATTGGATATTCCGTTTTCCGACTTTCCGGCAGGAATTACAGTTACTTCATTGTTATTTTCCAGTTCGCCGAAGCTTACAGGACCGCCTTGTATCAGAAACGGACGGATATTTCCCATATAGCTTTCTTTCATAACAGCTGAGAGATTATCCTTTGACGTGGTAATATATAATATACTGGAATACTCGTGGGATATATCTTTTATGGTCAGAGCGAAGTCAGTTTTTTCCGCAGGTCCGGCGAGGAAAATTTCTCTCATAGCGTCAGCTGTATCTTTCTGGTCAGAAACCGGAATTATGATATCGTTTCCGGTATCGCCGCTGTAATAGGCGAATTTAAAGGGAATATCGTTTTCAGCCAGGTAAAAGGATATGGAAAAGGCAGTCTGAGCCGCCGTGTCAAGAGTCCTTATATCCGCTTTTGAGGCACTGCCGCAGAAATCCAGTATAACAAGAATTGAGGAATTTATTGGCAGACTGTAATGCCTTACGATTATATCATCAAGCTTTAAGCTGAGATTCCAGTGTATCCTGTTTGGTTTGTCACCCTGGACGTAGTTTTTCAGGTCGAAAATCTCAGATGGGTCGTCACCGCTTTTGTGCTTGGAAAAAATGGCGCTTTCCTCGGCGTTTATCATGCTGAAATTTTCCGCACTGCTTACAGGGTCAATTTCCGGCAGAACGGTAATTTCGCAGGAATTTTTCGGTTTTACACTGCATGAAAAAAGCTTGATGAAGTCAAATATATGCACTGATTTTACACTGACACTGAGTATTCCGCAGTAGTCTGAGGTCAGGGCAAAGCTTACCTTTTCTGAGCATAGCGGGTGGACAGGGATTGAGATAGTCATTTTGTCAGTAACACCCATTAAGTTGTTGCTGTATTCAACCGTAACAACGCTGTTTGGAAATGGCAGGGGAGTTCTGTTTGTGAGTTTAAGGGAAAATCCGATTCTGCCGTTTTTTACGGCTGTTTCGGACTCCGGTTCTATATCCGCAGTAATAAGAAATTTTGCAGCAATTATGCAGGCACCCATAATAAAAGGCAGAGAAACTGTAAAAATAAGAAGATAGAAGGACAGGGTTTCAGAATAGAGGATATAGAACAATATGGAAACGATTAGAAGTATAAAATACAGGAATTTTGATATCGCCATAGCACTCTCCCTGTATTAATGCGTCAGCTTCGGCACTGCAACGTTTCTGAGTATCTCGTTTAACACTGCCGTTTCGTTCATTTCGCTTAAAATGGCTTTTCTTTCAAGTATTATCCTGTGCTGTGAAACGTCGTGGAAAACAAATGCAACATCATCAGGGATAACGTAGTCACGTCCGTTGAGCAGGGCAGACGCTCTTGCCATTGCCGCAAGGCTTATAGTACCTCTCGGACTAAGTCCCAGGGCAATCATAGGGTGGTGTCTTGTTGCGTCGGCAAGGTGGGCAATGTATGCAAGTATGCTGTCGTCAATATATATTTCACTGGTTATTTTGCGGAGAGTCATAAGCTGTTCTGCTGTGATGGCGGAATTTACCAGCCTGATATTTCCCTCCGGAGAGGAAAGCTTTGATTTGAGAATACTTATCTCGCTTTTCACGTCCGGATAGCCCATGTTGAGCTTTATCATAAAGCGGTCAAGCTGTGATTCCGGCAGCATCTGTGTTCCTATTGAACCGACAGGGTTCTGGGTTGCGATAACGGTGTAAGGCTGTGGGAGGCGGAAACTTTTTCCGTCAACGGTAATATTTCCCTCCTCCATTATTTCAAGGAGTGCAGACTGGGTTTTGCTGGAAGTACGGTTTATCTCGTCCGCTAAAAACAGGTTGCAGACTGCAACGCCCGGCTTGTACTCAAAATTACCGGTTGCCTTGTTGTACATTGAAAAGCCGGTTATGTCCGTAGGGAGGACGTCGGGGGTAAACTGCATACGGTTGTAGTCAAGGGACATTGCTTTTGAAAATGCCAAAGCCATAGTGGTTTTTCCGACACCAGGGATATCCTCAATCAGTACATGACCTCCTGCGAGCATTGCAAGGAGAGTCTTGACTATAACGTCGTCCTTGCCGATAACGGCTTTCTTTATTTCAGAGATAACAGCCTGTATGCTGTTCTGAGCAATTTTTATTGTATTTTCCATTTTTGTGTCCTTTCTTTTTTATTTATTTTAAGTATATCATATTTTACGTATAAATTCAATTTAAAATTTAATTACAAAGAAATATGCCAGTAACTTAACGTAATCTTTACAAAAAAATAAAAAAAACATACCGAAAATCAGTTAATTTATTGTATTGTGCCAAAATTCCCAAAGCACATTGACAAAGAGGCAAAAAGAATATATACTTATTAATGGAGTTTTAATCGGAAAAGTACATATTTTTCTGAAAGGAGTTTTTTGTTTGAATATATGGCATAATATCAGTCCGAAGCGTATAAGCCCTGACGACTTCGTGGCTGTAATTGAGATTCCAAAGGGCAGCAAGATAAAGTATGAGCTGGACAAGGAAACTGGGCTTATAAAGCTTGACAGGATACTCTATACCTCAACCCATTATCCTGCAAACTACGGTCTTATTCCGAGAACCTATGCAGACGACGGCGACCCTCTTGACGTTCTTGTTCTATGCTCCGAGACACTTTATCCTATGACACTTGTAAGATGCTATCCTATCGGTGTTATCAGAATGATAGACAGCGGACATCATGACGATAAGATAATCGCTATCCCGTTTGACGACCCGAACTACAACACCTATCAGGATATTGACGAGGTTCCGAAACACGTTTTTGACGAAATGATCCACTTCTTCAAGGTATATAAGGAGCTGGAAAACAAGACAACAGCTGTTGATGAGATAGAACACGTTGACAGTGCAAAGGATATTATTGCCAATGATATTGAGCATTATATAGACAAATTCTGTAAATAAATAACGGAAGGAAAAGGTAAAGACAGATGACTGTTAAAGCAAGCGAAGTTTTATTCAATTCCCAGACAAGCGTTGCGCCTCTCGGACTTATTGCTCTTGAAAGTGCAGCAGAGCTTGGAAAAAAGATTGACGAGTATCTTGTTTCATGGGCGAAAAAGGGCGGTTACGATATCGACACACTCCTTATCAAAAACCAGTGTCCGAGATTTGCCTCCGGTGACGGAAAAGGACTTATTGAGTCAACAGTAAGAGGCAAGGACATATTTATCATTGTTGACGTCGGCAACTACAGCTGCACATACAAAATGTTCGGCAAGGAAAATTCAATGTCTCCTGACGACCACTACCAGGATTTAAAGAGAATTATCCAGGCTATCTCCGGCAAGGCGCATAGAATCAATGTTATCATGCCGATCCTCTACGGCGGACGCCAGCACAAGAGAAGCTACCGTGAATCCCTTGACTGTGCTGTTGCACTTCAGGAACTCCAGTCAATGGGTGTTTCAAATATCGTAACATTTGACGCTCACGACCCGAGAGTACACAATGCAATTCCGCTTATGGGATTTGACAACGTTATACCGTCATATCAGGTTCTTAAAGCACTGTTCAATAACGTTGACGACCTTGTAATAAACAAGGACGAGTTTATGGTTGTCAGCCCGGACGAGGGTGCGCTCAACAGAAATATGTACTATGCGTCAGTACTGGGCGTTGATATGGGTATGTTCTATAAGAGACGTGACTACTCAAGAATCGTTGACGGCAGAAACCCTATCGTTGCTCACGAATATCTCGGCAACTCAATGGAGGGCAAGGACGTTTTCGTAGCTGATGATATTATTTCCTCCGGTGAATCCGTTCTCGACATTGCCTATGCGCTGAAAGCCAAGAAAGCAAGAAGATTTTTCGCTTACGGCACTTACGGTCTTTTCACAAACGGTCTTGAAAAGTTTGACAAGGCTTATGAGGAAGGTTATATTTCCGGTGTGTTCGGCACAAACCTGACATACAGGTCTCCGGAACTGCTCAAGCGTCCGTGGTTCCATGAGGTTGACGTTTCAAAGTACATCGCTTACTTTATCGCATCTATCAACCATGACGTTTCAATCAGCACAGTCATTGACCCACACGAAAAAATCAAAACTCTGCTTGCAAAACAGGGACATAATCAGTAAAAAGTTATCCGCACCTTTTATTTTAAGGGTGCGGATTTTTTATATCCGGAAAAATATTTTTATAACTCGCAAATAAAATTATATAAAACGCTTGACAAGTTATGAACATGGTGCTATAATATTGATAAAAGGAGGGGAGAAGATGAAAAAAAGCGTATACAGTCTGGTTTTGTCAGATGATGTGGTGAAAGCTATTGACGATATGGCTTACCGGTTAAACACAAGCCGTTCAAACCTTATCAATCAGATACTGGCTGAACAGGTTTCCTACAAAACTCCCGAAAGCCTTATGAAAGATATCTTCGACTGCATGAGAATAATCATGGACGGTCACTTTCAGATACAGGGGCAGGCGTCAGACGCAATGCTTTCAATAAGAAGTCCACTGAGGTATAAGTACAAGCCGACTATAAGATACCGTGTGGAGCTTTTAAGGGAGGCAGAAAAGGACGTTTTCGGAAAACTTTCAGTTTCATTCCGTACCCAGAGCGCACAGCTTATCAGTATGCTTGAAGGCTTTTTCAGACTATGGTACAGTCTTGAAAAAGCTTATATAAATAATTATTTTCCGGAGGGTGTTGAGTATGCTTATTCAGAGGGCAGATTTATCAGAAAGCTTAAAATTTCAAAGGAAATCGGTCAGACCAGTCCGGATCTGCTGGGCAATGCCATAGGTGATTATATAAGATTGCTTGATTCCGAAATAAAACTTTATTTTGACGGAATTGACGATATGGGAATGACAGCGGGAAAAATGGAAAAAATGCTTGTGGACAGTATAAATAATGGTATGACAGTCATTTAAGGAGGTATTTGTTATGAATGCTAATAAGTTTACACAAAAATCCCTTGAGGCTATACAGCTGGCTCAGGATACTGCAACGGAATATCAGAACAATGCGATTGAACCGGAGCATCTTGTTTATGCACTGCTTAATCAGGAAAACGGTCTGATAAGTCAGCTTATGCAGAAGATGAACATTGATGTTTCAGCGCTGACAGGTTCTGTGGTACAGGTCATTTCCGCAATGCCTAAAGTTACAGGAAGCGGACGCCAGAGCGGAGCAGTCTATGTTTCAAACGAGGCGGACAGAATTCTTGTTGATGCTGAAAAACAGGCTAAGAACATGAAGGACGAGTATGTTTCAGTTGAGCATATTTTCCTGTCGCTCCTTGAAAATCCTACTTCAAAGCTGAAAGATATATTCAGGGCATTTTCAATAGATAAAAACGGGTTCTTAAAGGTGCTGATGGAAGTCAGAGGCAATGCAAAGGTAACAAACCAGAATCCGGAGGAAACCTATGACGTGCTTGCAAAATACGGTCAGGAGCTGGTTGAGCTTGCAAGAAACAATAAACTTGACCCTGTTATCGGTCGTGACAGCGAGATAAGAAACGTCATAAGAATCCTCTCAAGAAAGACCAAGAACAATCCTGTGCTTATCGGTGAACCGGGTGTCGGCAAAACAGCAATCGCTGAAGGACTTGCACTGAGAATCGTTGCAGGAGATGTTCCGGACAGCCTTAAAGACAGAAAAATTTTCTCTCTTGATTTAGGCGCACTTGTTGCCGGTGCAAAATACAGGGGCGAATTTGAGGAACGTCTTAAAGCAGTACTTTCAGAGATAAAAAAGAGTGAGGGAAGAATTATCCTCTTTATTGATGAGCTGCACACTATTGTAGGCGCAGGGAAGACAGACGGTGCAATGGACGCCGGAAATCTTCTCAAACCTATGCTTGCAAGGGGAGAACTGCACTGTATCGGTGCTACGACCCTTAACGAATACAGGCAGTACATTGAAAAGGACGCCGCCCTTGAAAGACGTTTCCAGCCGGTTATGGTAAGCGAGCCGACTGTTGAAGACACAATTTCAATTTTGAGAGGACTCAAAGAGCGTTACGAGGTGTTCCATGGCGTAAAGATTCACGACCAGGCACTTAT
>CAMCMW010000100.1 GCA_945876155.1 uncultured Ruminococcus sp.
GACGTTTATCAGTAGGGGCGACCATTGGTCGCCCGTTATTTTATATTCTTAGATTCAGCTTGATTTATGCCGTCAGTTTTTCGCCGCCTGACGGCGGTTCATTTAAATCGCTGCGCTCTTAAATGAAAAAAGCCGCTGTGAGTAATCACGATTTTCGTTAGCTGACTTGTATATTTAGTCAACGTCTTTTTAGATAAATGACACAGCGGCTTTAGAGAGTTTCGCTGAAATTTTTTTGAAAAATTTTATTTTTTATGCAGTATTTTTAAACTTTCATTCGTTTTATTTACAGAGATGAAAAAACCGGTTTATAACATCGGAATGGAGGGATGAAAATGAAAAACAAACCACGGCTTTCAAAGGAGGAGTTTTCGGAAAAGTATGACAAGTATTCCCCGATGCTTTACCGAATATGTATTCTGCGTTTAGGAAACAAGCAGGACGCAGAGGACGCCTTGCAGAACACCTTTATAAAGCTTTACTACAAGTCACCGGATTTTTCCGACAGTGATGCTGAAAAGGCATGGCTTATAAGAGTGGCGGTGAACTGCTGCAAGGACTTTCAGAAGAGTTTCTGGCAGAAAAATACTGTCGGACTGGAAGAAACGGCTGAGATATCAACGGGAGTCATTGAGGACGCAGTGAGGCTTATTGACTTGTTTGAGCTTTCACCGAAAAACAGAGTGGTACTCGAACTTTATTACTATGAGGGCTATTCTGTCAGTGAAATTGCAAAGATACTCAAAATCGGCGAAAACAGCGTTACTTCAAGGCTTTCAAGAGCAAGGAAAAAGCTGAAAATAGAAATGGAGGCGAACAGTGATGAAAAAAACGGATTTGTACCGGAGCATTGACGGCATCAGACAGGACGACTGTCTGAAAGAACAGATTCTTAAAGCGGCTGAGGAAAATGATGTCGTTACAGTTATAAAGCGTCCTGTTTTCGTGCCTGTTATGATTGCACTTCTGCTTTGTCTGAATATCGGAATGGTGGCGAAACTTGTGATTTTTAATAAGTCCCAGGTGAATATGTCTGAATTCAAGGCGAGGACAAGTATGAGCAGTGCGGCGGATATTGATTCGGAGCTTGAGGCACTGGAATCCCAGAAAGAGCTTGAACAACAGCAGATGGAAGCACTGCAGAAGGAAATGGAAGAACAGAGGCGTCAGGCGCTTGAAAAAGCAGAGGAACAGAGCAGAGTTGAAGAAGAAAGACTTGAAATGCAGGAGCAGATGAACGCTGCTGAAAAGGAAATGAAACAGGCAGAATTTGAGATGGCAAAGGCGGAATTTCTTGAGTTTCTCCAGAACGAATCCTATGTTGATGTGGGTATGGAACTTTCGGGAGATAATGTGACTGACGAGATTCCTGCATATCTCCTTGATGATATGTCATATTCTGAGGGCGAAGTAAACAATTACCGCAGATATGTTTCGGTTCTGAATTATGATGAACAGGTTGGCGATGAATATACGTATAAATCTTATGCAACGACAAATTATGAATATATAATCGGCTATGACGGTAAAGGCTATGAGGCAAATAATATTGTCAGCATTACAAAGTCAAAGGCACAGCCTACAGATGTGACAGAAGAAATGATTGAATCTGCCAAAGCAAAAGCTGAAAGCGATGAATCCAGGAAGAAAATAACCAGAATAGCCAGACAGAAAGTTGCTGAATTTTTTGATTCCAACGGTTATGACTGTGATTACTGGATAAACGAGGCATACTGCTTTTATTCATATTCACAGGATTCTCCGAAGATAATCTTCAGGGCTGATACGGGTACATGGTCCAGTGACGATGGCAGCTACAAGAATATTATGTTCTATGTTGATGAAAACGGTGAGGATATGACCGATTTTGTTGAAAACTCCGCAGGTGATTACTGGAATGAAACTATTTATTCCCAGATAAGCAAAATGGAATATATCAGTGTTGTATCTGTACCGGACGTAACAGGAATGCCGGCAGATGCTGCAGTGAAAGTCCTTGAAGAAGTCGGACTGAAAGTAAGTAAGAGAAATTACGATCCTCCGACAAGTACGGATTTTGAATACAATAATGTTACCGAAATCTATCCGCAGCCGGGAACAGCCGTAAGTGTTGGAACAGACGTTGAACTGAGGATATGCGCAAGCATGATGCCGTACCTTTATGATTCCAGCGTTGACGAGGCGCAGAGTCTCCTTGAAAAAATGGGATTTATAGTAAATCTTAAATATGAGGAAGACGCTGACCTGGATAGTGCAGAACTTTTTGTAAGCAGAACCTCACCGGCTTCCAGTACCGTTCTGAATGCAGGTGACGAGGTTACTCTTTATGTTGCGTCACCTGAAACATATACAGTTTCCGGTATACTTGGCAGGACAGTTGATTTGAGGCGTCGTAAGATATATTCAAGGGATAAGACCAGTGAGAAGACAGCGCAAAGTAAAACTGAAATTGAGTCTGTATGTCTGGACTTGTCTGAATACGGCTACAGCGAGTATGAAGACTATGTATTTTACGGTTATAAATACGGTGATGTATTTGTACCGTATGCGTTCAGAACCGACAACATTAATGGTCAGGCGCCTTTGCCATATATTCAATGCGGAAATGAGGAGTCAACAATCATGGACTGCCTGAACCATGAATTTTACACAAATTATGGTGCAGTAGTCAATAAGGCAACAGGTGCGCAGGTTAAGAAAGCAGAAGACAATTACACTCAGGAAGTGGATTATACACTTCTCTATACTAAAAATTCTGCTGGTCAGATAAGCGCTTATATAGATACAGAAAACGGCGTTATTAAATCTGTCTTTGTTTCGGCAGCAAACTATATTATTGAAGGTTAATGTGTGTGTAGAAAAAATTTATATAAATAAAAAAGCGGAGCAGGAATTGAATCCTGTTCCGCTTAAACTATATGTAGTCAAAGATTAGTCAAGGAAATCTTTGACTTTTTTACTTCTGCTTGGGTGTCTGAGTTTTCTCAGTGCCTTTGCCTCAATCTGTCTGATACGCTCTCTTGTAACGTCAAATTCCTTGCCCACTTCTTCAAGAGTTCTTGAACGTCCGTCCTCCAGACCGAAACGCAGCTTTAACACCTTTGCCTCTCTGTCTGTAAGGGTGGAGAGTACGTCGTTAAGCTGTTCTTTGAGGAGTATGAGTGATGCAGCCTCTGCCGGTGCAGGAGCATCGTCGTCCGGAATGAAGTCACCCAGATGGCTGTCCTCTTCCTCACCGATAGGTGTTTCCAGAGAAACAGGGTCCTGAGCAATTCGCATGATTTCTCTTACTCTCTCAACAGGCATATCCAGCTTTTCAGCGATTTCGTCAGCTGTCGGGTCGTGACCGTTTTCGTGGAGCAGCTGACTTGAAACCTTTTTAACCTTTGTGATAGTTTCAACCATGTGTACCGGTATTCTGATAGTTCTTGCCTGGTCTGCAATAGCCCTTGTGATAGCCTGACGAATCCACCATGTAGCGTAGGTAGAGAACTTGAATCCCTTTGTATAGTCAAACTTTTCAACAGCCTTGATAAGACCGAGGTTGCCCTCCTGGATAAGGTCGAGGAACTGCATACCTCTGCCCACATATTTTTTTGCGATACTTACAACAAGACGGAGGTTTGCCTCAGAAAGACGCTTTTTAGCGTATGAGTCACCCTGGGTCATTCTCTGTGCAAGTTCGATTTCCTCTTCTGCACTCAGCAGCGGAACACGTCCGATTTCCTTCAGGTAGATTTTAACAGGGTCGTCAATGGCAATACCCTCAGTTGAAAGTGCCATTTCAAGGTCGTCACCCATTGCTGAATCAAGACCGATTTTCAGGTCGGTATCAGTTGAAAAATCGTCAACAATTTCAATGTTATTGCTGGCACAGTTATCATAAAACGTGTCCATCTGGTCAACGTCAAAATCAAGCTTTTCCAGTGCGTCGGTTATCTCCTTGGTTGAAAGCTTGCCGTTTGCTTTTCCTTTTTCGATAAGGTTTTCAATAGTTGTTTTTTTGTCCATTAACATAAAAACGCTCCATTCCAAGCCGATAACTCCGGCTTTTTATTTTAGAACCCTTAAACAGGCTCTTATCTTTTTGATTTTACAATGTTCAGCAGGTCATCATCTGACAGCTGACTGTTATCTTTATTTAAAGGATTATTTTTGTAATCCAGAAGTATTTTTATACAGTCGTCAAGACCTTTTTCGGTTACTGCAAATTCCTTGCTTTTAACCTCTATTCCGGCTATTCTTCCCATTTCCTCGTCAGTAAATTCATCAGAAAACATGGATAGGGAAAATGACTGGTTTTCCGATATTTTTTCGCAGTATCTGACAAAAACACGCCGGTAGAATTCTGTTATGAAACAGTCGGGGGTAAGCTTTGCAGTGACCTTTTCTGTAAAGTCCGGATTGCGGAAAATACAGGCGAGAATGTTTTCCTCAGCTTTGACTTCTCTCAGCGCCGAACTTCTTTCCGGTACAAGGGAATCGGAATAAAAGGGCTTTGAGCGAATCGCCTGCCACTCCTTTTTCTTTTCAACGTTGTGGCTTTTGCGTATCTCACTGTTTATCTGCTCCCTGAGAACATCAATGTTTATATCATTTTCCTTGGCGATTTTTGAGATATACACATCACGTTCCAGCGCATTGGAAATCTGGGAAAGCACTCTGACAGTCCTTTTGAGAAAATCAACACGCCCAGTTTCCGTGTCAAGGTCAAGACCGTTTTTGCACTTTTCAAGCTCAAAATTTATTGCGCCGTCGGAATTTTCCAGCAGCATTTTGTAACGCTGTGCGCCGAATTTCTTGATGTATTCGTCCGGGTCTTTAGCGCCTTCCATTTTGATTATTTTTGTGGTTATTCCGGCTTCTCCCAGCAGATTTATTGCCTTTTGCGTTGCCTTCTGACCTGCACCGTCGCTGTCGTAGGAAATAATAACTTCGTCAGCATAGGTTTTCATAATTCTTGCCTGTTCGGGAGTAAGCGCAGTGCCGAGAGTTGCGACCACGTTTTCAAATCCCGCCTGATTTATGGAAATAACGTCCATGTATCCTTCTGCAAGAATCAGTTTTTTTACAGGCGAATTCTTTGCGAAGTTCAAGGAAAATAGATTTCTGCTTTTCTTGAATACCGCAGTATCACTGGTGTTGAGATATTTAGGCACGCTGTCGTCAAGGACACGTCCTCCGAAAGCAATTACATTCCCACGCAAATCAATTATAGGGAATATCACACGGTTGCGGAAAGTGTCATAGACATTCTTCTCGTTGCGGCTGACGCTCCTTACCCCGGCGGCAATCATTTCCTTGTCGGTGTAACCCAGTGAAAGAAGATGATTTCTCAGACCGTCCCAACTCGGCGGAGCAAAGCCCAGACCGTATTTCTTTATGGTTTCCGGTTTAAGACCTCGTGAGGCAAAATACTGAAGTCCACGTTTATCAGTACCGGAAACAAGCTGCCGGAAATAGTAATTTGCCGTTTCACGGTTTATGCCGTAAATACGCTTTTTGAGTTCTGCGGCGGAATTGTCAGCGGAATTTTCCGGCACTTCAAGACCGCCTCTCTGTGCCAGCAGCCGTACTGCTTCAATGTAGCTTAAATTCTCAATCCTCTTAATAAAGGTTATGACGTCACCGCCGGCGCCGCAGCCGAAACAGTAAAAGCTCTGAGTGTCTGTGTAGACATGAAACGACGGCGTCTTTTCGGAATGAAACGGACACAATGCAACGTGGTCGTGTCCGCTTCGTTTAAGGCTTGCATAGCTGCCGATTACTGAATCTATGGGGTTTGCAGCTTTAAGCTGATATAAAAATTCTTCGGGGAGCGGCATTTTCTCACCTACTTCCAGAAATGCGGTACAAACAGTTCATTAAAAAGGTCAACTGCGTAACCGTCGCTCATGCCGGATATATAATCACATACTGCCCTGTCGCAGTCAAATCTGCGGAGAATTTTTATGTATTCTTCAGGGAGTTTTTCGGGGTGTTTTTTGAAGTACTCGTAAAGCTTTTCCACAAGGTGTTTAGCTTTTTTCTCCTCAGTTTTTGCCGCTGAGTGAAGATAGACGTGTTCAAACATAAATGAACGCAGCTCGTCGTGTGCCTTC
>CAMCMW010000101.1 GCA_945876155.1 uncultured Ruminococcus sp.
GGCAGTCACATAATATGACCGCCTGTAAGGAATTGATTTTATGGCAGCATTGCTTTTGCAACGCCAATTGCGTCGTGTAAATCAACTTTGCCGTCACCGTTGTAATCTGCAAGAGCAAATTCAGTTTCATTAAACGGCTTTATGTTCAGTATATGCTTTGAAATTGCGATAGCGTCGTAAATGTTAATCTTGTCGTCCATATTCGTATCGCCTTTCTGGTAGAACGGTTCTGTTACTGTCACCTTACATTCGTAGGTAACGCCGTCAAGAGTTGCGGTTACAGCTGCTGTGCCGGTTGACTTCGGATTCAAGCGACCATTATATTCAACAGTCACAACCGATTCATTGTCTGAAACCCATTCTGCGTTGTCATCATATACTGATTCGCCCTTGAAACCATTGTACCAGCTGTCGTCATAGGGGTCAACAATATTAAGATTATATGTACCTTTTTCATTTACCGGCATACTCAATTCAGATTTTGAAAGCTGTAAATCTGTGCTGAACTGGTCGCTTACTTCAACAGTGTAGATGTAGGTGGTTGAATTGTAAAGAGAGTGTACATATGCTTTTGAAGTACCGTTTTCCAGTCCTTCAACAACATAGTTGAACGTGCCTGACTCACTTTTTCTCAGACCGATAACCGAATCATCATCAGCACTGCTGGCAATTATCTCAAAGTCCAGAGTTTCTTTAAGATTTTTAATACCGCCTTTTCTGACCTGAACTGTTCCCATGTCAACAGGCTCAAAATCCTCATAAAATGAAGGGTCGATTTCTGCTGATACAGGCACGGAAGAAATGCTCATTAACAGCATTGCAGCTGTTGTTACTGCTGAGAAAATTTTTCTGAATTTGTTCATTGTTATACCTCCTGAATGTTTAAAATGTGTGATGAGTTTACCCTTTCACTTATACAGAGTGGTCTTTTCCCGATTTTGTCCACGCTTTTTTTAAAAAAACTGCACAAATCTCATAACAGTTTATTGTCTGAAATAACAAAAAGGCGCAGAATTCAAACTGGTTAAAACAAAAACCGACTAAAAAATATAAAATTCGTGCCAAATCCCGATTTATAGTTTACAATTTTTAACCGGCATGATATAATAAGTATAAGTGACGCCGTACTGTGTCAGCGGTTGTGTCAATACTGATAAAATCATACTCGGAGGACGCTGAATGTTTGCAGAAATTAACAGTCTTGGTCTTTTCGGACTTAACGCTTTTAAGGTCGATGTTGAAATAGAAATCAGCAGGGGTATTCCTGTTTTTGATATTGTCGGACTGCCGGATATAGTGGTAAAGGAAAGCCGTGAGCGCATAAAAGCGTCCATGCGAAGCTGTGAATTTGAATTTCCTGTTGCAAGGGTTATGGTAAACCTTGCACCGGCAGGTACGAGAAAAAGCGGTTCTGTTCACGATATGGCGATATTCATGGCTGTTATGAAAGCGGCTGGGTATATTGACGCCGACCTTGACGGTATGTGCTTTATCGGTGAACTGTCCTTAAACGGCAGCCTGCGCCCTGTTGATGGCGTTCTGCCTATGGTACTTCTTGCTAAGGAAGAGGGCATGAAAGCGGTTTTTGTACCCGAAGAGAACGCCTTTGAGGCATCTGTTGCAGACGGTATTGAGATATACGGTGTTTCGGATATAAAACAGCTTGTTGAACACTTTACCGGCAAACGGAAAATCCCTGTTTCGGAGCGATTTATCCCATCTCCTGACAAGACGGAATATCAGCTTGACTTTGCCGACGTAAAAGGACAGAATACCGCAAAGGCGGCGCTGGAGATAGCCGCTGCCGGGGGTCATAATGCGCTCCTTATCGGAACGCCGGGAAGCGGAAAGAGTATGCTTGCAAAGAGAATGCCGTCGATTCTGCCGGACATGACCTTTGAGGAGTCCATTGAAACTACGAAGATACACTCTATTTCCGGTATGCTTGACCCGAAATCTCCTCTTGTGACCACAAGACCGTTTCGTTCTCCCCACCACACGATTTCCTCTGCCGGACTTGCCGGAGGAGGTTCAGTTCCACGTCCGGGAGAAATTTCCATAGCTCATAATGGATTGCTGTTTTTAGACGAGCTTGCGGAATTTGACCGCCGAACTCTTGAAATACTCCGTCAGCCTCTTGAGGACGGTAAAGTCACCATATCAAGGGCGGCAGGAACTGTTGTCTATCCGGCGTCGATTATGCTGATAGCGGCAATGAACCCGTGTCCATGCGGATATTACGGACACCCCAGCGGAAGATGCAGATGCAGTCACAAGCAGGTTTCGGCGTATCTTTCAAAGATTTCCGGTCCTATGCTTGACAGGTTTGATTTGCATATTGAGGTCGCACCGGTTGAGTTCAACGACATTTCCTCAAACAAAAAGGAAGAGTCCTCAGCGGAAATCAGAAAGAGAGTTTCTGCGGCAAGGGATATTCAGAACGACCGCTTTAAGGGTACTCACATAAACTGCAACGCAAAGATAACCCCCGACAAGCTCAACAGTTTCTGTCCTATGGAAGACAAGGCAAAGGAATTTATCGGAAAAGCCTTCGACAGGCTGGGACTTTCCGCAAGAGCCTATGACAGAATACTTAAAGTTGCGAGAACTATTGCCGATTTAAACGGCAGTGAAAAAATAGAAAAAGAACATATATCAGCCGCAATACAGTTTCGCAGTCTTGACAGAAAATACTGGAGCGGCGAAGAACAAAAGTAAAATTATGATAATGAAAGGCAGCAAAATTTATGAAACCAATTGTAAAAAAGTTTTCGGGTTTTTTCAGACGGCTTGACAAAACCCTGCTTATCCTTGTAACTATATGCTCAGTAATCAGCGTGATACTGCTCTATTCCATTTATAAAAACGGTATAATCGGACTGGACAAAAGTTACTATATCACCCAGCTTGTTTCAATGTTTCTGGGAATCGGGGCGTGTCTTGTTGTAGCGTCCATAGATTACCACACGCTTTCACGACTGTGGTTTCTCTATGCACCAATAGCACTTGTACTCGTACTTCTGACCTTTACCCCACTGGGAATCCAGCGAGCCGGTGCGGATGACAGGGCGTGGCTCAACCTCGGCTTTATGACCATTCAGCCGTCGGAGGTTTTAAAGCTTGCGTTTACCCTTACATTCTCATTCCACCTTGCAAAGGACGAGGAGAATATAAACCGTCCGCTCCACCTGCTTTTTATACTGATACACGGAGCAGTTCCTATTGGACTTATAGTCTTGCAGGGTGACTACGGTACGGCGCTTATTTTCATTATGATGTTTGTTGTCATGCTGTTTTCAGCCGGACTGTCCTTTAAATACATCATTGCGGCAATTGCTGTAACACCGCCGATAATCTATGTTCTGTGGAACTACGTTTTGCAGTCTCTCCACAAAAACCGTATTCTCGTCCTCATTCATCCGGGAACTGACCCTATGGGACTGGAATATCAGCAGGATCTGGGACTTGCCTCTCTTGGAGCAGGGGGTCTTTTCGGAAAAGGTCTTTTCAATAAAGACGATTATGTTGAAGTACCGGAAATACACAACGACTTTATTTTTGCGTATGTGGGACAGGCGTTTGGATTTGTGGGCGCAATTGCGGTTATAATACTTCTGACTTATATATGCTTAAAAATACTTTCCGACAGCCGAAGTGCCATGGACAAACAGGGCAAGCTTATCTGTCTTGGCACATTTGCCATGATTTTCACCCACTGCTTTATGAATATCGGAATGGTACTGAAAGTCATGCCGGTTATAGGTATTCCGCTGCCGTTTTTCAGCGCAGGCGGTACCGCACTTGTAAGTATGTATGTTGCAATCGGTCTGGTACTCAGCTGCTGTACCCACAATACTAAAAAATACAGAATGTTCTATGATGATTAAGGAAAGAAAATGGATACTAAAGCATTGATTGAAAAAATAGCCGTTTCCCATGAGGCGACGGAAGAAGAGCTTATTGCAGTAATGGAAAGCACGGAAAGTGATGATTTTCTTTTTGAATCTGCCGACCGCATAAGGCGTGAAATATACGGAACAGATGTCTATATAAGAGGGCTGATAGAGTTTACAAACTACTGCAAAAACAACTGTCTTTACTGTGGGATAAGGCGTGACAACAGAAATGTTGAGCGCTACCGCCTTACGGAGGAAGAAATATACCAGTGCTGCGACGAGGGGTACTCTCTCGGTTTCAGAACGTTTGTCATGCAGGGGGGAGAGGACAGCCATTATACCGATGAAATGCTTTGCCGCATGGTGAGCAATATCAAGAAAAAATACCCCGACTGCGCTGTGACACTTTCCCTGGGAGAACGTTCGGAGGAAAGCTACAGGCGGCTTTATGAAAGCGGTGCAGACAGGTATCTTCTAAGGCATGAAACGGCAACAGCGGAGCATTATGCAAAACTGCACCCGGAAGAAATGTCCTTTGAAAACAGAATGAAATGCCTTGAAACGCTGAAAAAAATCGGTTTTCAGACGGGTGCAGGCTTTATGGTAGGTTCACCCTATCAGACAAGAGAAAATCTTGCCGCAGACCTGCTTTTCATAAAAAAGCTGAAACCGGAAATGGTAGGAATAGGACCTTTTATTCCACACAAGGACACTCCTTTTAAAGACTGCACACAGGGAACGCTCCGTGACACTCTCGTCATGGTAGCACTTACAAGACTTCTTCACCCTCATGCCCTTATACCGTCCACAACGGCGCTGGGTACTATCCACCCACAGGGGCGTGAACTGGGGCTTAAAGCCGGAGCAAACGTTGTAATGCCCAATCTTTCTCCCACACGTTTCAGAAAACTTTACGCTCTCTATGACAACAAAATCTGTACCGGGGACGAATCGGCGCAGTGCAGAAAATGTCTTGAAGGACGTGTTTCCTCTGCCGGATATAAAATCGTTACAGACAGGGGGGATTTCCGTGCTTAACGAGTTTTCAAGAACTGAACTTCTGCTTGGCGCAGAGGGTATGGAAAAGCTGAAAAATGCCCACGTTGCCGTTTTCGGTATCGGGGGAGTAGGCTCGTATATTGCCGAGGCACTGGCAAGGTGCGGTGTGGGAAAACTGACATTGATTGACAATGACACAGTTGCGGTCACAAACTTAAACCGTCAGCTTATTGCACTTCATTCCACCATAGGCATGAAAAAAACAGAGGCGGCAAAGGCAAGGATACTTGACATAAATCCTGCGGCACAGGTTACGGCGCTGGACTGTTTTTACACCGGAACAGAAGTCGATTTAAGCGGCTTTGACTACGTTGCCGACGCAATCGACACAGTTTCCTCAAAGCTTGCGCTTATTGAAAATGCGTATAAGCTTGGAGTACCAGTGATTTCCTCTATGGGTACAGGCAACAAGCTTGACCCCACAAAGCTTACAGTGACGGATATATACAAAACGGAAATGTGTCCTCTTGCCAAAGTTATGCGCTATGAACTGAAAAGGCGTAATGTGAAAAAGCTCAAGGTCGTCTATTCCACCGAAAGACCCAGAGAGCATAAGGCAGAAAGCGAGGAAATCACGGCAAAACGCAAGACTATCGGCAGTGTTTCCTTTGTGCCGTCTGTGGCAGGACTTATTATTGCAGGGGAGATTGTGAAAGATATTTTGAAAAACAGTTGCAATTTTCCCGAAAAAATGGCATAATTATAGATAGTATATCACTCCGTCCGAGGACGGTTTAAATGTTAGGAGTAAAAAATGGAACATCAGCTTTGTTTAATTTTAAATTTCGGCGGACAGTATAACCAGCTTATTGCAAGAAGAGTCCGTGAATGCGGTGTATACTGCGAAGTTAAACCATACAACAAGATAACGATAGAGGAAATAAAAGCCCTTGCACCGGCTGGTATTATTTTCACAGGCGGGCCCAACAGTGTTTACGGTGAAAAGGCACCTACAGTTTCCAGAGAAATATTTGAACTGGGAATACCTGTACTTGGTATCTGCTACGGTTCACAGCTTATGGCTCATGTACTGGGAGGAAAGGTTTCAACCTGCATAACCAGTGAATACGGAAAAACAGAAACCACCT
>CAMCMW010000102.1 GCA_945876155.1 uncultured Ruminococcus sp.
CTTGACAAGATTATCCACGGTTTCAACAAGAAATTCCGCTATGACCTGACGTTTCTTAACAGGCTTTTTCTTCATGTCATGAGTCAGAAACAGGACAAGCAGAGTAAGTCCCAGAACAATTGCCCAGCTTATCAGAATAGTTTCAGTTATGTTTATGCGAACACCGAAAACATCAAATGAAAAGGCAATTTTAGGTCCGCCTATTTCGACATTTTTGACACCCTGAAAAAAATCAGACACTTTCATTCAGTCTTTTCCCCTTTCTTCAGTAATACGTTTCCTGCATAAACAAGATTGGGATAAAAATACGGGATAACCGTTCCGGCAGTATTGATAAAAGGAATCAGCATAGCCGCTGCTATAATAACGCCCATAATGCCAAGCCGGACAATATATCCGGAAAACATTCTTGACTGTGCTTTATGTCCGCCGCTTTTCACAATATTTCTAACCGACCTGTTAAGCAGAATCAGATTTACAGCCATTCCAAACGTTCCGAGAACAAGTCCCAGCGCCATTGAAAGGGTAAACCCTATAAAAAAAACGGAAATGAGGTATGCTGAAATGTCAAGAAACAATGCCCTTATCAAAACAAATTTCATTTCATGTATAAGCTGTTTCTTTTCCAAGTCCGTCCTCCGTTTCCGTTTATTTTAGTCACTGCAATAATTATACCATTATACCATAAATTATATTATATCCAAAAATTTTTTGTGATTTTCTCCATGAAAAAGGAAAATATAAATAGTTTTATTGTATAATATATAATATATTATACCTCAGTCGGCAGTCAATGTCAATACCCAAACTTCAAGGAAATGTCCGTTACTCAAGATAAGGCTTGAGATATTTTCCGGTATACGACTGCTCACACTGCGCAATCTGCTCCGGAGTACCTGTGGCAACTATAGTACCGCCGCCTGTTCCGCCCTCAGGTCCCAGGTCGATAATGTGGTCAGCAACCTTTATCACATTGAGATTGTGTTCAATGACAAGTACCGTATTTCCCGTATCCGCCAGCTTTTGCAGTACTTCAATAAGCTTGTGGACGTCGGCTGTGTGCAGACCGGTTGTCGGCTCGTCAAGAATGTAGATAGTCTTTCCGGTAGGACGCTTTGAAAGTTCAGTTGAAAGCTTTACTCTCTGTGCCTCGCCGCCCGAAAGGGTAGTAGCCGGCTGACCGATTTTGATGTACCCTAAACCCACTTCCTGCAATGTTTTCAGCTTTCGGAGTATTTTCGGGTGATTCTCAAAGAACTTCACGCCCTCGTCAACGGTCATTTCAAGAACGTCATATATCGACTTGCCCTTGTACAGTATTTCGAGGGTTTCACGGTTATATCTCTTTCCCTTGCACACCTCGCATGGAACGTAGATATCCGGGAGGAAGTGCATTTCAATTTTCTTGATACCGTCGCCCTCACACGCCTCACAGCGTCCGCCCTTTATGTTAAAGGAAAATCGTCCTGCTCCGTAGCCGTGGGTTTTAGCGTCGTTTGTCTGGGCGAAAAGCTCACGGATATCCGTGAAAACTCCTGTGTAAGTTGCCGGATTGGAACGTGGAGTTCTGCCGATAGGGGACTGGTCAATGCAGATAACCTTGTCAAGATTTTCAAGTCCCTCAATAGATCTGAACTTTCCGGCTCTGAGCTTTGCACGGTTAAGTTTTGCGGCAAGGTGCTTGTAGATTATTTCGTTGACAAGCGAGGACTTGCCCGAACCGGAAACACCGGTAACACAGATAAATTCACCTAGCGGAATTTTTACATTTACATTTTTCAGATTGTTTTCTGCTGCACCCTTGACAGTCAGATAATTTCCGTTTCCTTTGCGTCTTGAATCGGGCAGCGGAATTTTTTTCTTTCCGCTGAGATACTGTCCGGTAATGGAATTTTCGCATTTCAGCATATCCTGTACAGTACCCGAAAATATAACATTGCCTCCGTTTACTCCGGCTCCTGGTCCGATATCAACAATGTAGTCAGCGGCAAGCATTGTGTCATCGTCATGCTCAACAACTATAAGAGTGTTTCCTAAATCCCTCAGACGTTTGAGTGTGGCAATAAGCTTGTCGTTGTCTCTCTGGTGAAGACCGATACTCGGTTCGTCAAGGATATACAGTACCCCCATAAGAGAAGAGCCTATCTGTGTTGCAAGACGTATTCTCTGGCTTTCACCGCCGGAAAGCGTACCGGAAGAACGGGAAAGAGTAAGGTACTCCAGTCCTACGCTTTTCAAGAATCCAAGACGTTCACGGATTTCCTTGAGTATGCGTTCAGCAATCATTTTTTCACGTTCTGTCAGGGTCAGACTGTTAATAAAATCAAGAGCCTCGGCAACGGAAAGATCGGTAAATTCCATGATGTTTTTTCCGCCGACGGTTACTGAAAGACTTTCCTTTTTCAGTCGCTGTCCCTTGCAGTCCGGACACTTTATTTCGTTCATGCTGTCAGCAATGTCATTTTTTGAATACTCGCTGTTTGACTCCTTGTAGCGTCTTTCAAGATTGTTTATAACCCCCTCGAATTTGCCGTAGCGCACCCCTCCGCCGAAAGAGTCAATAATTTTCAGTTCAAGCCTGTCTTCAGTACCGTAAAGAAAAGCGTCAGTGACTTCTTTGGGCAGGTCTTTGAACGGTGTGTCAAGACTTATATTGTATTTTTGCGCAATTGCATTGTAGTACATCATGGCGATAGAACCCTCGGAAAGCGTGTTCCAGCCGCTTGCCTTGATAGCGCCCTGTCGTATGCTTAAATCTTTGTTTGGTACAATGAGGTCGGGGTCAATTCTCTGAAAAGTTCCCAGACCGGTACATTTCGGACACGCACCAAACGGATTGTTAAAGGAAAACATTCTCGGATTCAGTTCCTCAATGCTTATGTTGTGTTCCGGACAGGCATAGCTTTGAGAGAACAGCATTTCCTCTCCGTCGATTACGTCAACGATAAGCATACCTCCGGAAAGTGTCATTACAGTTTCGATACTGTCAGTCATACGGGATTCAATTCCCGGTTTGACAACAAGACGGTCAACGATAATTTCAATGTTGTGTTTCTTGTTTTTGTCAAGCTTTATCTCTTCCGAAAGCTCGTACATGATACCGTCGATTCTTACTCTGACATAGCCGGAGCGTGATGCACTTTCAAGTTCTTTTGCGTAAGTACCCTTTCTTCCTCTTGCAATAGGTGCAAGCAGCTGTATCTTAGTACCCTCCGGCAGTTCCATTACCTTGTCAACAATCTGGTCGATAGTCTGCTGTTTTATCTCACGTCCGCAGACAGGGCAGTGGGGGATACCTATTCTTGCGTAAAGCAGACGGAGATAGTCGTAAATTTCCGTTACTGTTCCGACGGTGGAACGGGGGTTTTTCGAGGTTGTTTTCTGGTCGATTGAGATAGCAGGGGAGAGACCCTCAATGCTGTCAACATCCGGCTTTTCCATTTGTCCGAGGAACATTCTTGCGTAAGAGGAAAGACTTTCCATGTATCTTCTCTGACCGTCAGCGTAGATGGTATCAAAGGCAAGAGATGATTTTCCCGAACCTGAAAGACCAGTCATGACAATAAGCTTGTCACGGGGAATTTCAAGGTCTATGTTTTTGAGGTTGTGTTCTCTTGCACCCTTGATTATGATTTTATCGTTCATTTATTTAAATCCTTTCAGTTTTTACTGTTCTTCCAGTTCCTTTATCTTGTCACGCAGATATGCAGCGTGTTCAAATTCAAGCAGCTTTGCAGCCTCTTTCATTTCCGTTTTCAGTTTGGCAATAAATTCCAGACGCTCTTTCTTGGAAAGCTTTTTACTGGTTTTCTTTTCCACCTTTTCCTTTGAGGTGATTTCCAGTACCTTTCTGATGTCCTTTTTAATAGTCTGGGGAACTATGCCGTGTTCCTCATTGTATGCAATCTGGAGCGCACGTCTTCTCTCTGTTTCGGTAATTGCCTTTTCCATGGACTTGGTAACGCTGTCGGCATACATAATAACCTTACCCTTTGCGTTTCGTGCCGCACGTCCTATTGTCTGGATAAGGGAGGTTTCACTTCTTAAAAATCCCTCTTTGTCTGCGTCCAGTATTGCCACAAGGGAAACTTCCGGAATGTCAAGTCCCTCTCTTAAAAGGTTGATACCCACAAGTACGTCAAATTCGCCCTCACGCAGATCCTTTATTATCTCCATACGCTCGATTGTGTCAATGTCGTGGTGCAGATATCTTACTCTTACCCCGGCGTCCTCAAGGAACGAAGTAAGGTCTTCAGCCATTTTCTTTGTTAGAGTGGTTATGAGTACTCTCTCGTCAATTTCCGCACGCATATTTATTTCTGAAAGCAAATCTTCAATCTGTCCCTCAACAGGCTTTACAATAATTTCCGGGTCAACAAGACCAGTCGGTCTGATAACCTGCTCGACTATCTGTCCGGACTTTTCACGTTCAAAACTGCCCGGTGTTGCGCTGACATAAACCGCCTGATTGATGTGACTGTAAAACTCGTCAAAGTTCAGCGGACGGTTGTCGTAGGCGCTGGGCAGACGGAAACCGTAGTCTATCAGCGTTGTTTTTCTTGCCCTGTCTCCGGCGTACATACCGCCTACCTGGGGAATGGTAACATGGCTCTCGTCCACAAAGAGCAGAAAATCTTTTGGGAAGTGGTCAAGGAGTGTCATAGGGGTACTTCCCGGAGGACGTCCGGAGAGTACTCTCGAATAGTTTTCGATACCGCTGCAAAAGCCGATTTCCTGTAACATTTCCATGTCGTAATGGGTTCTCTGAGCGATTCTCTGTGCCTCCAGCAGTTTGTTTTCAGACTGGAAATATTCTATTCGCTCAGCAAGCTCACGGTCGATTTCCTTTATTGCGTCACTCATTTTTGCACCGCTTACAATGTAATGGCTTGCCGGAAAAATTGCGGCGTGCTGTAATGTGGCAAGCACTTCTCCGGTAATGACGTTTATTTCTGTTATCCTGTCGATTTCGTCCCCGAAAAACTCAACTCTTATGGCGTTTTCGTTTGACGACGCCGGAAAAATCTCCACAACGTCCCCTCTGACACGAAATTTGTTCCGGACAAAGTTTATATCATTTCTCTCGTACTGTATTGCAACCAGCTCGTCCAGCAGCTGCTCACGGGATTTTTCCATGCCCGGTCTTATGGAAACTATCATGGAACGGTAATCCTCCGGACTGCCGAGAGAGTATATGCAGGAAACGCTTGAAACTATAATAACATCGTTTCTTTCAGCAAGTGCCATAGTTGCGGAGTGGCGCATTTTGTCTATCTCGTCGTTTATTGAGGAATCCTTTTCAATGTAGGTATCTGTTCCCGGAATGTATGCCTCCGGCTGGTAGTAGTCGTAGTAGGACACAAAATATTCAACGGCATTGTTTGGGAAAAACTCCTTGAATTCCGAGCAGAGCTGTGCTGCAAGAATTTTGTTGTGGGCGAGGACAAGCGTCGGCTTGTTGACGTTTGCAATGACGTTTGCCATAGTAAAAGTTTTACCGGAACCGGTAACGCCCAGAAGAGTCTGCTCCTTTAATCCGCTGTTTATTCCCTCCGTCAGCTTTTCGATAGCCTGGGGCTGGTCGCCGGAGGGGTTGTATTTTGTCACAAGCTCAAATTTCTGATCTTTCATAAATGCTCCTTTACTTTAAAAGCGAAAAAGCGCCGGATTCTTTCAGTGAAATTGCCTGACTTCCGGCTACGATTATATGGTCAAGCAGGTTTATTCCTACTGGTTTCAATGCACTGTAAATTTCTGCCGTGGACTTTATGTCGTCATTGGACGGGATAATATCGCCGTTTGGGTGATTGTGGGCAAGTATGACGTTTTCGCATTTGTTTTTGTATGTAAATTCAACGATACGCCGTATATTTACCGCCACACCCCCGGGAGAGCCCTCTGAAATAATTGTACCTGAAACAAGTCTTAATTTGTCGTCAAGACAGGCAATGCGTATCTTTTCAATTGTTTCCCCAAGAAACTGGTTCTTAAAGTAATCGCATACGGCGGTATAGCTGCTGAGATTCAGC
>CAMCMW010000103.1 GCA_945876155.1 uncultured Ruminococcus sp.
TCTGGACTATGTTCCGGTTTTCTATGAGGGCAAGTTTACAAAATGGGACGACTATTTGCCGCTTGTGGGAAAGACAGCTCTTGGCGGTGAGATTGGCGAGGGCATTGTAATAAAGGATATGAGTACTCTTGACTACAATGTGGTCTACACCAAAATCGTACACGAAAAATTTGTTGAGGTAAGATACAAGCCAAAACAAAAGGTTAGAAAGACTGTCGATATAGAAAAAATCCGTGAGCGTGAACGTCTGACCGAACTTGCAAAGACTATTGTAACAATACCTCGTGTGGAAAAACTGCTGTACAAGCTGGTGGACGAGGGTGTTCTTCCGGAGGATTTTTCAAGAAAAGACCTGAATACAATTCTTAAAAACCTGCCCTCTGCGGTATATCACGATTGCTTAAAGGAAGAACCTGATATCGTAAATCAGATTGAGAACTTCGGCAAATATTCCGGTTCACTTACCAAATCTATTTTAAAGGAGATACTTTCGGAAAGGGAGAAGAAAGAGGAATAAGTTCAGTCCTGTAAATCGTATGACAATGTAACAAGGCATTATCTTACATACGTAAGTCCTGTTATTATTCGTCTTTACGGCAAAGGCGTTAGCCGCTGATTGCAGCGTATTGACTTTAATACTTTTGAACAGCTGCTTTGCTAAAAAAAGTTCTTTAAAACTTACACGTTCAAAACTGCCATAACAAATTTAATATTCACTTAATCCTGCCGGACTTTTGGTTCAGCAGGATTTTTTTGTCCGGATATCAAGTGTTGAGATGTTAAATGCGTTGATTATGTATATTCTGAAAGCAAAGGCAATCTATGAATGCATATACCAATACCGTTTGTTTAACAACTGAGAATATAGCAATTCCTGTCACATATAATGTGAACATGGGAGTTGATAGAATGAAGCGACCGCAAAACAATGAGCATTATATCGAGGTAAAAAACAAAGATGAGTTTAAAAGACTTCTTAAAACCGGAATATACAAAAGCATGGTTCGTGATGGATTAATAAGTGAAAGAAACTTAATCAGACTGCTTGAAAATGAAAGAGGATGCGGAAAGTGATATTAAGAGTAGCAGCATATTGCAGAGTATCAACAGATAAGGAAACACAGGCTAACTCTCTTCAAAGTCAGCGCAGTTATTTTAAGGAATACATTAATTCCCAGGAGAATTGGGAGCTTGTTAATGTATATTATGATGAAGGTGTCAGCGGAACATCAACAAAACATCGTGAAGGATTTAATCGGATGATTGAAGATGTAAACAGCGGTAAAATTGATCTGATTATAACTAAAGAAGTCAGCAGATTTGCCAGAAATACTGTTGATACACTCTCTATTACAAGGAAGCTGAAAGAAATTAATGTAGGAGTATTTTTTATAAATGATAATATCAATACCCTTGAGTATGACGGTGAGTTTCGGCTTTCGATAATGGCAAGTATTGCTCAGGAGGAAAGCCGAAAAACTTCAGACAGAGTCAAATGGGGACAAAGGAGACGTATGGAACAAGGGGTTGTGTTTGGTCAAAGTATGCTTGGGTATGACGTAAAAGATGGTAAACTGCACATAAATGAAGAAGGCGCAGAAGTTGTACGTCTTATTTTTCACAAATACGTCAATGAGCATAAGGGTACTCATGTTATTGCAAGGGAACTCAGAGAAGCCGGTATTTACCCTATGCGTGTAAAAGAATGGAGCAATACAGTGATTCTGAGAGTAATCCGCAATGAAAAGTATGTTGGTGATTTGTGTCAGCAGAAAACTTATACACCTGATTTTCTTACCCATAAAAAGAAATATAATAGCGGCGACCTGGAAAAAGTTTACATAAAAGATCATCATGAACCAATTATCGAACGTTCAATGTGGGATAAAGCACAGGAAATATTAGCTCAGCGAACTCTGACGGATGAACAGAAGTCAAGGCACAGCTGCCGATATTGGTGCAGCGGAAAAATAGTATGCGGTGAATGTGGAAAAAAATTTGTCAGCCGTACCAAAAAAAGAAAAGATGGAAGTGTATATAAAGCCTGGCGATGTTCAGAAAATGCGGCTAACGGCAGGAAGAAAACAGATAAATTTGGCAATATAACAGGATGTAACAATATATCAGTGAATGAGCAGGTTCTCAAAGAAGCAACTGCCTATGTTTTAAATCTGTTAAAGGTAAATAAGACTGAACTTATTTCCGAGACGACTGATGAAATTAGTTCAGTTTTCAGTCAGACAGAAAAAATAGATTTGAATTCACTGTATAATGATATCAGAAAAATTGAGAACAAGAAACATACTCTTCTGGATAGTTTTCTTGAAGGAGATGTCAGCCGTGAGGATTATAAAAGTCAGAATGAGTTTTACGATAAAGAGATAGCTGATAAGAAAAATAAAATTGAAAATCAGAAAAATCGTCAGGCAGAATTGGAATATCAGGCTCAGAAAATGAAAAATTACATTGATTATGTAAAGAAATATCTTAATTTTGATAGTGCCGATGAATGTTTATGCAGCGAAGTTTTAGAATGTATTACTGTTTTCAAGATAAGGATACTGGAAATAAAGCTAAAGTATGTTCCGGCTGTAAAACTGAAATATCATGTTAACGGCAGAGGTAAAAATTATAAAGCTGAATTCAATCTTATCTGACACCGGTAATTATTGCACTGCTCTTGTAAATGTGCAATACCGAAACAGATATAGGTACCGAAGAATTGGGACACATGGAAATGATATCGGCTATTCTGTATCAGCTTACAAGAAATCTGACCCCTGAGCAGATAAAGGAAAGCGGATTTGACGCATATTTCGTTGACCATACAACAGGCATCTATCCGTCAAGTGCTTCGGGTGTACCGTTTTCTGCGGCATATTTCCAGTCGAAGGGTGACCCGATAACCGATCTGGTTGAGGACATGGCTGCGGAACAGAAAGCACGTTCAACCTATGACAATATTCTCCGTCTTGCTGATGACCCGGACGTAAGAGATGTCAGTAAGTTTCTCAGAGAAAGGGAAATTGTGCATTTTCAGAGGTTCGGCGAAGGACTCCGCATAACGCAGGATAACCTTAATTCACGAAATTTCTACGCCTGCAATCCATCATTTGACAAAAACTGCGGAAGAAACTGCCGCAGAAGAATGAATTAAAAAATCCGGCAGCGATGCCGGATTTTTATTTTTACTTTAGGATTTCAATTGCTTTTTGCAGTTGTGTATCCTCATTTTCAGGGATATCCTCTATAGCTGTCTGAGCATATTTTTCTGGGATATCGACCTCATAATCGGGAGCAAGACCTACTCCGTGGTAGCATTCTGACTTTACCGTCCTGTACTTTGCCACAGTCAGCCTGAGACCGCCGCCGTTTTCAAGATTGTAAGTATTCTGCATAATACCTTTGCCGAAGGTGTTTTTGCCAACCAGAACTGCCTTGTCAAAATCTCTCAGGGACGCCGAAAAAAGTTCAGCGGCACTGGCGGAGTTTTCGTTTACAAGTACTGCCATAGGGAGATCAAGTTCGAGAGAATCAGATTTGCAGATAACTTCTGTACTGCCGTCTTTGAACTCAGCAATTGCAATATCCCCTTCCGGCAGCAGCGGGTCAAGGCACTCGGAACACGCAGACACAAGTCCTCCCCCGTTGTCTCTGAGGTCAAAAATAATTGCTTTTGCGCCGTCCTCAAGGCACTGTTTCAGTTCAATATTGTACTGATACCCCGTATTCTCCTTGAAAGCAGTTATCCTGATGTAAGCAATATCATTTTCAAGCATACGGCTTGTAACGGTTTTTGAAACGATTTCCTCACGGGTCATGGTAAACTCAAGCTGCTGTGTGCCACGCTTAACCGTCAGCGTCACATCTGTACCAGTTTCTCCCCTGACCAGCTTAACAGCGTCAGAGTACTCCATTTCGGACACATTTTTTCCGTCTATTGCAGTTATGACATCATTTACCATCATACCTGCCTCTTTAGCGGGACCTCTTTCGTTGACCTCAACCACCTTAATTTCATTTTCCTCAGTCAGGTTCACAACAATTCCGATACCGCTTATAGACCCTTTTGCGTCAAGGAGATTCTGTTCATATTCTTCCGGAGTCATGTAGGCAGAGTATTTATCATCAAGAGCAGCCACCATAGCTTTGAGTGAACTGTCAACAATTTCTTCCTCGTCATATTCGCCGTAATAAGACTTGTCAATATACTGGTCAACCGTATATATATCTTCAATAGACTTTGCTTTTTTTCTCAGAGGTGCAACACTGTCATTGCAAACCTGAAAAGCCCAGAATGAAGTTACTGAAAATGTTAAAAGCGCAGTCACCCCGGCGATAACAGCCGCAGATTTAATGCTGATTTTCTTTTCCATATTTGTCTGCACCCTTTCTTTGTTACGCAAAACAGGGCAAGAATTAAAACTTGCCCCGTCATTTTATGTGTTAAGATGCTTAATAAAGATAGCTTGTCGGATCAACTGTTGAACCGCCTACTCTTACTTCAAAGTGGCAATGGAAACCAGTAGAATAGCCTGTTGAGCCTACTGAACCGATTGCCTCGCCTCTTGAAACTGACTGTCCTACAGAAACATAAACATCAGCACAGTGACCGTAAAGTGTTGAAATACCGTTTCCGTGGTCTATAACAACATAGTTGCCGTAACCGCCGTTACAGCCGCAGCTGCCGTCTTTTCCGTAGTTGTGGGTACAGCCTGTTTTTACAAGTACAACTGTACCGCTGTCAGCCGAAGTAATAGTCGCACCGGAAATGCCGCCGCCTGCGATGTCAATACCGGCATGGAGTGAACCCCATCTGTAACCATATCCGCTGGAAATTCCGTAGAATCCCGGAACAGGCCATGACAGTGAACCGCCGTAATTTTCGTCAGCCGAAGTTTCAGGAACTTCACTGCTGGAAGAACCGCTGTCAGAATAACTGTCATCACTGTAATACTCGTCATCGTCATCATCATCTTCCTCTGCTGCCGCCGCAGCCGCAGCCTCTTCTTCAGCTTTGCGCTGTGCCTCAGCAGCCTGACGCTGTCTTTCGATTTCAGCCTCGATTTCCTCCATTTCAGCGTCCATAGCAGCATTGTCTGCCTCAAGAGAATCAATATCTCTCTGTCTTGACGCCATGTCAGCCTCTTTACGCTTTATGTAGTCATCAGATTCAGCATAGTCTGCCTGGAGCTGTTCAATAGCCGCATTAAGTTCCTTTTTATTGTCCTCCTGTGTCTGGAGGTCAGCAGCCAGTTCAGCTTTTTCAAGGTCAAGCTGTGCCTGTGCCTCTTCAAACTGTTCGAGCTGAGTTGTCAGAGAATTGATAAGTTCATCATCATGCTTTGCAACCTGAGAAATAAACTCAATTTTTGAAAGCATATCGTAGAAGTCAGTTGCACCTACAAGTGCAGACGCAAGACTGTCGTTGCCGGAAATATACATTGCTCTCAGACGAGCCTTGAAAAGTTCAAGTCCCTCGTCGATATCAACCTGTTTCTGGGCGATATCCTTTTCCAGCTGGTCGATTTTATTTTCTTTTTCCTCAATTTTATTGTTAAGGTCGTTGATAATAGTATTTACATTATCAATGTTTTCATTCTGAAGATTAATTTTTTCCTGGAGCTGACTCTGATATGCCTCCTGTTCAGCAACATCATCTTTCAGACTGTCAAGCTGTTCCTGAAGTGCATCAATTTCAGCCTGATTCTCAGCCTTTTCAGCCTCAATATCAGAAATTGTTTTAGCCTCTGTTTTAATAACAGGATTTCCGTAATTCACACAGGTAAGACTTCCCGCTGTTATCACTGCGCAAAGCACAAGTGCTGTAGCTTTAAGCTTATTTTTTCCGAATGTGATTTTCATAAATAACCGCCGGTTTCTTCCGGCTAAACACCACCAATCTTAAAATTCCGTAATATTTAGGCAATACCGCATAATTATTGTCGTACAGATGCGCAGTCAGATTTTTCGGCAGA
>CAMCMW010000104.1 GCA_945876155.1 uncultured Ruminococcus sp.
AGAGATGAGCGAGGTTGCGGATATTCTCAAATACGCCACTAAAAACAGCCTTGTAATTCTTGACGAGGTAGGCAGAGGTACTTCCACATTTGACGGAATCAGCATTGCCCGTTCTGTTGCGGAGCATATCTGCAATTCCAAAAAGCTTGGCTGTAAAACCCTTTTTGCCACTCACTATCATGAACTTATCGAGCTTGAAAATCTCATGGAGGGCGTGAAAAATTACAGCATTGCCGTAAAGAAAAGCGGAAACGGAATACGCTTTTTAAGAAAAATTGTCAGAGGCGGTGTTGACGAAAGCTACGGAATCGAGGTCGCAAAGCTTGCCGGACTGCCTGACAAGGTGGTAAAACGTGCAAGGGAACTGCTGGAGGAAATGGAGCAGGAAAACGCAGTCCAGAGAAAGCCTTCCGAGGACGACGGACAGATGAGCTTTACGGCGCTGAACCGTGACATACTGGCTGACAGGATAAGAAAAACCAATGTTGATGAACTGAGCGACGAGGAATGCCGTGAATTTTTAAAGGAGCTTACAAAGCTGGCTGAATAAAACAGGAGGAAAAATGGCTGAAATTAATGTACTTAGCAAGGATATATCTGAACTTATAGCCGCCGGAGAGGTTATTGAACGTCCGGCGTCGGTTATAAAGGAACTGCTTGAAAACGCAATTGACGCCGGGGCAAGTCATATAACCGTTGAGATAAAAAACGGCGGTACAACTTATATGCGCATAACGGACGATGGCTGCGGAATTGCTCCGGAACAGGTGCCTATTGCCTTTCTGCGCCATGCCACAAGCAAGATAACCTCAAAGGACGACCTTGACAATATCCTGACACTTGGTTTCAGAGGAGAGGCACTGGCGTCAATTTCAGCCGTTTCAAAAGTTGAACTTCTGACAAAGCAGAAAAGTGACGAGTACGGCACAAGCTATGTTATCGAGGGCGGAAAAGAGGTTTCAAATGAGCAGTCTGGCTGTCCGGACGGAACGACCATAATTATCCGTGACATCTTTTTCAACGTTCCGGTAAGGCGCAAATTCATGAAAAGGGACGCAGCTGAGGCAAACGCCATAATCTCAATCATGCAGAAAATCATTCTCTCACACCCTGAAATAGCGTTCAAGCTTATCAAGGATAATAAAATTGAGTTTTCCTCCGCAGGTGACGGTGAACTTTATTCGGCTGTCTACGGTGTTTACGGCAGGGACTTTGCCCATGACATGATACCTGTGGATTACAGTGAAAATGGTATTACCGTAAAAGGCTACATCATCAAGCCGCTTTATTCCAAGTCAAACCGTTCCTTTCAGAACTTTTTTGTAAACGGAAGATTTGTCAAGTCTGTGACCTGCAGTACCTCACTTGAAGAGGCGTATCAGAATCTGATTATGGTGGGCAAGTATCCGGCTTGTGTACTGATGCTTGACGTGCCGCCTGTGACTGTTGATGTAAATGTTCACCCGGCAAAGGCTCAGGTGCGTTTTTCAGATGAAAAGGTGGTTTTCAGCTGTGTTTATTTTGCAGTGAAAAATGCACTCATGGCGTCCGGACTGATTTACGAGTTCCAGCTTAAAGACGAGATGAAAAAGCGTATCGACTACACAGCCAAGCCCTTTGAACCGGAAAAGTTTGAACAGCAGAAAATTGAACCGCCGGAAAAGAAAGAGGAGAGTGCGTTTGCTCCTGTTTCTGATTCGGAATACGCTGCGGTCAGCGAGGAAAAAAACGATTACGAAACAGTCGGAAAGCAGGAGGAAACGGTTTTTTCTTCATCAGTCATGCAGTATGGAAACAGCGGAAGAGTGGTATTTGCAGAACCGGCTGTGGCGATTGAGTATTCAGAGGACGAGGAAGAAAATGAGCCGGAGGAAAAGTTTGAAAGTTTCAGCTATATAAACAGCAGTGCGTTTGTGAAAAAGGAAGAGCCGGAAACTGTCACACAGCCGGAAAGGGAACAGATTACAGTCATTGGAGAGTTTTTCAAAAACTACATTGCCGCACAGGCTGGGGAAAACATAATTCTCATTGACAAGCACGCCGCACACGAACGTGTCATTTTTGAAAAGCTGAAAGCACAGAACTGCGGCGGAGACAGTCAGCTAATCCTTGAAAGTGCTGAAATACTTCTTGCGGAGGCTGAGTACAACGCAATGCTTGAAAACAGGGAAACCCTTGTAAATATGGGTTTTGACATTGATTTCTCCCACGAGCCATTTGTCAGGACTGCGGCTGTTCCGGTAATTCTGGAGAGTCTTAACATGGACGAGGTAATACCGGAAATTGCGGAAAATTTTCTGCTTAACAAACAAAATCCCCAGACTCACAGACTGGACAATATGCTCCATGAGCTTGCCTGCAAGGCGGCGATAAAAGCCAATGACAAAAACGATATAAAGGAACTTCAGAGGCTTGCGGAGGAAGTGTATTACAACGAAAATATACGTCACTGTCCTCACGGCAGACCGGTTATGTTTACGCTGAGCAAGCGTGAGCTTGAAAAACAGTTTAAAAGGATTGTCTGAAATTATGACGGAAAATGGAAAAATCAGAGTGGCGGCGGTGGTGGGACCCACAGCGTCGGGGAAAACTGCTCTTGGGGTTGAGATAGCAAAGGCACTGAACGGAGAAGTCATTTCTGCTGACTCCATGCAGATATACAAAGGCATGGATATCGCAACGGCAAAGCCTACAGCTGAGGAAATGCAGGGGATTCCTCATCACCTTATAGATTTTCTCGACAGGGGTACTGCTTTCAGCGTTGCCGATTATGTTGAGTTAGCCGGAAAAGCCATAAGGGACGTTGATTCAAGGGGTAAACTGCCGGTAATCGTTGGCGGTACGGGACTTTACATTTCGTCGCTGCTTGAAAATATAAAGTTTGCGGATATTGAGTGTGACGAAAACCTGCGTAAACGGCTTGAAAATGAGGCGGCTGAGAAGGGGAACGAGTACCTCTTTGAAAAGTTGAAAACTGTTGACCCGGAAACTGCAGCGGAACTTCACCCCAACAATCTTGTAAGGGTCATAAGGGCACTGGAAGTTTTTGAGCTTACCGGGAAAAAACTGAGTCAGTATAAAGCGGAAAGCCGTATGGAGGAAACGCCTTATGATTCGGTTATTATCGGACTTTCATACAGTGACAGGCAAAAGCTTTATGACAGAATCAACAGGCGTGTTGACATAATGATTGAATCAGGACTTGTGGAAGAGGCACGGGCAGTTTATGAATCGGGGAATATGAAAACTGCCGGAAATGCTATAGGCTACAAGGAACTGATACCTTATTTCAGAAATGAATGCAGTCTTGAGGAATGTGTTGAAAAAATCAAGCAGGAAACAAGGCGTTATGCCAAGCGTCAGCTGACGTGGTTTAGGAAAAATGCAAAAATTCACTGGATAATGTTAGACGAATTTGATGATAAAGAGAAAATTTTGACTTTTTGTAAAAAACTTATAGCCAAAGAGTAAAGTTTGTGGTATAATATAAATTGAGTATTAGCATGGAGTAATTGTGCTGATTCAGCCGGAGTAAAATGTAAACATATAATACCCGGTTATGACAAATGTAAAGGGATCTAAAGACAAGGAGTGTAGAAAAATGAACAAGGCAATCAATCTTCAGGACGTATTTCTGAATCAGGCCAGAAAAGACAGAATACCGGTAACAATTTACCTTACAAACGGTTTTCAGTTCAAGGGCATGGTCAGAGGTTTTGATAACTATATTGTAATTCTTGACTGCGACGGTAAGCAGAATCTGGTATACAAACACGCAATTTCAACCATTTGCCCGTTAAAGCCGATTCCGATTCTTGACGCTGCTGAAAAGGCGGAGAACCAGTAAGTAAATGAATTCTGTTACTTCTAAGATACTGAGCGTTCTTCTGGTTATCTGCGTCGGAACCTGTCTGCTGACCATCGGATTCCATATGGTGAATCAGAAATACAAGACCGAAACTGCAATTCTCGCAACGGCAGATGATTCAGCAACCTTCAAGGGTATATATATCCGTGATGAAGAAGTGGTGCAGTACGGCGGAATGGGAACGGTAAGCTACTGCGTTTCGGACGGCGGAAAGCTTGGAAGCGGTTCGGCAATAGCTGAGATATATGCGGACGAAGGTCAGATAGATATCAAGCAGCAGATAAGTGATCTGAATGACGAGCTTGCGGTTCTCAAAAAGATACAGAACCCGGGTACTCTTGAATCTGCTCAGCCGGCAAACATTGCGTCGCTTATCAATGAAGAGTATAAAACCATTGTGGGCAGCCGTGAGACCGGAAAGCTTGACGAACTCTCACAGCAGAAAAATGAACTTCTTGTTCTTTTAAGCACATACCAGCTTGTGACCAATACGGGAACTGATTTTACGGAACGCATCAATGCGATAAATTCCGAAATTTCAAGGCTTAAATCCTCAGAAACAGTGCCTCTTGACACAATCGTGTCAGACCACTCCGCTTATTTTGTAAGCTATGCGGACGGCTACGAGGACCAGCTTAAAATGGATAGTTTAAGCCGTATTACGCCTGAGCTTATAAACGAGGTTCAGGACAGCGGTCCGGTGAACGACAGCAAGGTCATCGGAAAGCTTATCAATGGCTACGAATGGTATATTGCAGGTGTTATTGACAACAGAAAAATGAATTTTACCATTGATGAAGATGTGAAGATAAAATTTCAGTCCACATCTGATATAATTGACGGTGAAATTTATGATATAAGAGAAACCGGTGACCCGGCTCAGAACGTTGTTATCATCAGGTGCGACGAGATAAACTTTGACCTGGTTCAGCACAGGACTGAAAGGGTTGAAATGATATCCGGCGAATTTGAGGGAATAAAGGTTCCGAGAAAAGCAATAAGATTTCTTGATATGGAAGAAACTGTGGTTGACGAGGAAACAGGCAAGGAGTCGAAGCAGACTGTCAACTGCAAGGGCGTTTACGTTAAATTCGGCGAACGTATTTCATTCAAGAAGATAGATGTAATTTATGAAGGCGGAGATTTTGTACTGTCCTCTCTTAATGCAGGCAGCGGATATCTTGCGCTTTATGATGATATTGTAGTAGAAGGAGTTGACGCTGATGGAAACTGATTTCAGCTACATTGACGAAAATTACAAAAAAATTATTTTTAATATGCAGGAGGCAGCTGCAAAATACAGAAAGCCGGAGGAGAAAATTTCTCTTATGGCTGTTACAAAAACTGTTGACCCTGCCGCTGTAAACCATGCGATAGGTCTGGGGATAAGTCTTCTGGGGGAAAATCGTGTTCAGGAATATACCGCCAAGAAGGAGTCCTACGACAAAAGCGCTGAGGTACATTTTATCGGTCATCTTCAGACCAATAAGGTGAAATACATTATTGATTCTGTTTCCATGATACAGTCGGTGGATAGCATAAAGCTTGCTGAGGAAATCAACAGGCACGCCGGAAGAATCGGGAAAAAACAGGATATCCTGATTGAAGTGAATATCGGCGGAGAGGAATCAAAAAGCGGAATTGACAAGAGTGCGCTGGAAGAACTGCTTTATCAGACGGCAGAGCTTGAAAACGTGCAGGTCAGAGGTCTTATGGCTATACCGCCGGCTGATTCACCGGAAAAATTTTTGTATGATATGCAGAAATTATATATTGACATTTCAGAGAAAAGCATACATAATATAAGTATGGATTTTCTTTCAATGGGAATGTCCGGCGATTATGCCGATGCGATAAAATACGGTTCAAATATTATAAGAATCGGAAGAGGACTTTTTGGTCCGAGAAATTATGCCTGATTCTGGAGTCAGGCACTGATATTGTTTTTTTATGTTTTTTGAAATATTACAGAGATAGGAGAATAAAAGAATGGACATCTTTAAAAACCTTAAAGACTTTTTTGTTCCGCAGGAGGACGGGGACGACGAGCAGTATGATGACAGCTATCAGAGAAAAAGTTC
>CAMCMW010000105.1 GCA_945876155.1 uncultured Ruminococcus sp.
TTTTTTTATTTAATTTTCCTGTTTTTCCTGTCCACTTTATTGACTATAGTCCAATTTGACGTTACAATAGGTGTTATGTGAATATTCTTAAAGCGTTGACAAAATCCGCTCTTTGCGTTATAATATAAAAAGTGTATCTATTTTCGATGGTAGCTAAGTGATAAAACATATTGATTTGTAGGGGAACATATGAAGAAAACCATTTCTAATATCTTGGTTGCAGTTTTTGTAAGCATCGTTTTTTACTTTTTGTCTGTAAATTTTATATTTAAGATACCCTCTCCAATGGGAGGATATGAGGCAATTACATATCAGGTTGGATGTGGAATTGCTGTTGTTGCAGGACTGATAACTGCAATCTTGTTATTTGTTTTAAATAGGAACAAAAAGAAGTAAAACATATAAATCATAATGAGGTGCTTTTATGGCGTTAGTAATTTGTCCCGAATGTGGAAAATCAAATGTATCTGATACGGCAGTTAGTTGCCCAGAGTGTGGATTTGCAATCAAAGCACATTTTGATAAAATTAAATTTGAAGAAATACGTCTTAAAACTGAAAAACAAGCTGAAATTCGCAAGCAAGAATTTGAAACTGAGCAAAAGCGAAGGCAAGAAGAACGTATTAAAAACGTGCCACAATTAGAAAAACCACAACTAATTGCTCCAATAGTTGTTTCTATTATTTCAGCTTTTATTATACTGTTAGGCTTTAGTATGTCATGTGTGTCCGACTTGGAAGCCGAATATAGCTCCTCACACGGTAATGGAGACCCTCGTTTTCAAGGCGGATTTCTAATTGTTTTCGGATTATGTATTTTAGGCTATGCAATATACCTGTTTTATAAAAGAATATCCGCATACAATTTATCTCGTAATAACTTTGAGGAATATCAAAGGCAAGTAATTCGTGAACAGGATGCATTGCAAAAAAGATTAGAAGCTGAACGAGCTGCAAAAACAAAACAACAAGCAAATATGCCTAAATGCCCTATTTGCGGTTCTACGAATGTTGTAAAAATATCAACACTTAATAGGACTGTTTCTGTTGCAACTGTTGGGCTTGCTTCTTCAAAGATAGGCAAACAGTATCAATGCAAAAACTGCAAACATAAATGGTAATAAAGAGCGTGACCTCCACAAGTCACGCTCTAATTTTTACTGATTGGAACAACTAAAAGTATATTCCAGTGTGCCTGAGCAATTACCAGGAACGCCGGTTGTTTCTGGTTCAAGAGTAATGTTCTTTGCTCCTGTTCCTTCGCTAATATCGGAGCTTGTAAACACTGCCATAGGCGTTGTTGCATCACACATTTCACCATTTGAATTGAAAATCGAGCAAGTAATTGAAGTGTTTTCTTTTGTATCATGGTAAAGTCTAATGCCGTTTACATCTGTATTGGAACAGAACACTTTAACAGTATAGCCATCCTCAATATTGGCGTTTGAAATCTCAACATAGCTTTCATTTCCATTTCTCAAATCAATAGTAGCTGGAATGGTTATATTATATGAGCTATATACATGAGCCAATACTTCCGATTGACCACTTCCGACGCTTCCGTCTGTCTCTGCGGCAAAAGCAGTTATAGACATAGTTGCCAACATAGCAGCAGAAAGAAGCAAAGCAAAAATCTTCTTCATTGTGATTCCTCCTATTTTGAGTTAATTTCCAGAATGACTTTTCCGCTGTTTAGCGGTTTTTTACTATCCAATGAAAAACAACTATAAAGAAGCTGACAGTTGCCATATGTACCTTTATCAAGAGGTTGCAACAATTCAATTTCTGAAATATTTTCAGATGGCTTTATGAGTTCCGACTCCCATATTAAAGTGTTGTCGGAAAGATAGAGTTGAATCTGAAAATAGCAGTTGTTTTCAGAAGGATTACTAAAATTGACATTCTGATGTAACTGACCAGCTTTGAGGTTTATTCCGGTGATAGCAGGAATAGTTATTGTATCATTATTACCTTCAGAAGCAGGTGTAAAATCTAACGAACTATCCGTGCTATTAGTTTTTTCAGTAGGCTGTTTTCCTTGATAACATGAACGGAATAATAGGATAATAACCACCACAAGAACAATTACAATGAATAAAATAATGATACTTTTGTGCTTACACAAGCTACCACCTCCCTCAGAACATAAAACATTGTGACGGTCACAATAAATAGTTTAATAGATAACGGTTAAGGACGAAAGGCAAAGTTGGTGTGTTATTTTTCTTTTTGCCATCGGTATAAGGTTTTATTGTCGGCGGCAATATTATCGGCTGTACCGTTCAGGTAATCATCAATCGTTGTTTTTGAGTAATGTTTAAACTTTTGTATGAAGTCTGGAACTTCTGTATGTACCTGACCGCATTTAAGACATTGTAAACGTCTCAAATGGAATAGATAGGAATTACCCATAGAATCCTTTACCGTTCGTTTACGACTGTCTCTGACCCTTACAGAGCCATTACAATTAGGACAATGCGGTTCATCAAGGTTGCAGATTACATAGCCCCTTTTTTATGCCTAATTATTGAATAGTGATGTGTGATAATCATAGAATTATCCTCCTAATATAGATAGGTAGGCATTTTGAGCAACAAATACCTCCACAATAAATTGTATATATTTGATGTGAATAATTCAAGGTGCAGCAAAGAGCTTTACTTTTATGAAAGATTATGCTATAATATTAAATACCATAGAGAGTGATGCGAGGGACTGACCCGTTGACCATCCACCAACTTATCCAATGGATGTAGTGGTAATGTCAGACCGATGGGATATAGTGACTATTAAGCTCATCGGGAACGATGGGCTTTTTGTATCTGCTTTATGGTATATTTTAATCATAAGGAGATGCTTATAATGTATCAGAAAAAATTTGCAGTTACCCATGTTGAGAGAAATTCTGAAAAAGTTCTTGCCTTGTTTGATGATAAGTCCGCTGCATTAGAATACGGCAAAAACCTTTACAAACCAAATATCAAAGGTATTTTAGCGTGCATTCAGGCGAATTTTGATGAAACGGGCAATATTCAAGGAAATGTTTGTCGAGTTTTCAAAGTATGGGAGTGAAAAGTATCACATTAGCACGGCTGGCAGATTTCCGGATTGATTGAGAATGTTAAACACTCCCCCATGCAAAAAGCAGCGGGTTAGGTTTGTAGCCTTTCCCGCTGTTGCTCTGTTCTGTTAAAGCGTTTATATATTTAATTCTTTTACCCGTCTATAAAATGTATTCGGTTTTAAGTCTAATTCTTTCATTGCCTGGGTTGCTGTAATTTCTCCATTTTTCCAGCGTTTGCAAACCGTTTTAAATTGCTTTTCGTTAATTTTTATCGGTGGTTTGCCTTTGTATTTTCCTTGTGCTTTTGCTATTGCAATACCTTCTTTTTGCCGCTGCAATATGTTTTCTCTTTCCAGCTCTGCCATAGCAGCAAAAACGGTTAGCATAAATTTCCCTTGTGGCGTTGTGGTATCAATATTTTCTTTAAGGCTTATAAACTCAACATTCTTTTGTGTTAATGTGTCTATGATGTTTAGCAAGTCTTTTGTGCTTCTTGCTATTCGGCTAATGCTTTCCGTTATGACTGTATCACCATCACGCACAAATAATAGCATCTCTTTTAATGCTTCACGGTCTGCATTCTTTCCGCTTTTCTTATCAACAAATAACTTATTTACATTCCTTTCTTGTAGTGCTGTTATTTGTCGTGCTTCGTTCTGTTCCTCTGTGCTAACTCTTACATAACCTATTAACATTTTTTGGTTTCCTCCGTTCGTAGTATTTCATTTATGTACTATAGAATAATGAAATGTGTCAATAATAAAAACTGTACTTAATTGAAATAGAAAATTTGTTTTTCATTTGGGTATACCTTAATGAAAGATTTTGTAAAATTCTATTACACGCTTTCAATTAAAATTCTTATATGTTTCTTGATATGACATAAGGCGGTATATTTCAACCGCCCTATAATTTAAACAATCTGCAAAAGTAAATCCGGCTTTTGCTTTACGGTCTGGCTGCCGTACAAGTCCCTTATTTCGTTAAGTGTAAAATTCCGCTTTGTGGATTTTCTGTAATCGCTGTTATGATAATACCATGCTTGTTTTGTTTTGCTCCATCTGAAACGCATTTCTTTTAATTGCGTTCTATAGTTTATGGTGTTACCAGTAATCCAAATCCAAGAACCGCAAATTTCAATTTTAATACCCTTGAAATGAATCAGCTTATTAATAATGTCCTTGAATTCGTTCGGCATTTCGGTGCTTTCGGTTTCTGTGGTGTAGGTCTTGCCTTCGGCGGTCTGATGTACGTTTTTGAGCTTTTCAAAAAGTTTGTCATATTCTGCATTGATTTCCTGCATGGCGGCATTGCTGCCGCCTATGTCGGGATGATGTTTAAGTGCTAACTTTTTGTACTGCTTCTTTAATTCCTCTAAGCTATTCGGATTATTAAACCATTTCATTATATTTTCCTCCAATCATGCGGAAAGTGTAAAATCTTCAAATTCTTCCATAAATCCAGCATTTTCGATTTTTTCGAGAAGTTCATCTATTTTTCTATCAAGTGCCTGAAGGCTTTTATCGGGAATAAGGTAACTTTCCGGATAACCCTTTTCAAGTTCTTCATTGTATTTATCAATTACAGTTACTGTTAATCTAAAAAGTTCAATTTTGCTCATGGTGATTTCCTTTCTGCCCGTCAAGCCGATAGCGCAGCATTATAATAATGTTAGAATTTTTTAAGCGATAGAAAAGCGGCGGCTTTCGGTCTGCTTTGTATACTGTGCGTAAAGGTCGGCGTGTGTTGCCTTAAATGCTTTGCTGTCAAAGCGGTTACTTGTAACTTTTGTCCAACGGATTTTAAAAACATCAACCGTCATTTCCTCTGTGTTTCTGGCGGTCATTTCCGCTTTGATTTCGTCCTCAATAGCGGTAATTTCTGCGGCGAGTTCGTCTGCCATCGCTTTTAGTTCCTTTAGTTCTCTTACCTTGCTTGTTAATTCGTTTGCGCTCATAATATAAGCCCCTTTCATTTTTTTGTGGGCTGTGCTATAATAAGTATGCAGCCCTGTTTGGTTGTGCGTTCCTGTCTTTATGCTTTCCACGGCTGGCGGGAACGCTTTTCTTTTAAGGTTTGGAATTTGTTTCCCTTACCTTGTAACTATAGTATACACGAAAAAGTTGATGTTGTCAATAGGTTTTTGATGATTTTTTCAAAAAATTTTTTATTATATCTTTTGATACTTGACAACATAAATTTTAAAGTGTATAATAAGAATATAAGAACTAAACCATGAAAACTAATGATTGGAGCTTATAATATGGCATTAGCAAATAGTATTAGAATGATGTTAATTAAGCGTGGTAACATATCAGAAGCAGAACTTGCCCGAAGAATGGAACTAAGCCCGCAGAACTTTAATAATAAAATGAAGCGTGATAATTTTACTGAAAAGGATTTGCGAGATATTGCGGCAGCACTCAACTGTACAGCCTCTTTCGTATTTCAAATGAATGATACCGGCGAGATGTACCATCTAACAGAAAACGGTATTGAAGAAATCAAAGCTGCAAAGGAGTAATTCAATGTATTATCAAGATAAATTTCATTTAACGCCAGAGCAAAGTTTATTTCTTGCAAAAAAGAAATGGGATGAAAATGTTTATTGCGGAATGAAGATGGAGAACAGAGCCGTAACATTTCCGCAGACTAAAACTATTTTGAATGGTGTTAATGTTCCAAATGTCCAGCTTGACGATATACAAGCGATTTTGAATATGCGTGATGCCTGGAAGTTTCTTTTAAACACCATAAACGAGCCATTAACATTTGACTACTGGTGTAAAATAAATGAATATATCGCAAGAAATGAAGCTCTTGAATGGGGTAAGCTACGAACTGGAACAGTAGGAATATCCG
>CAMCMW010000106.1 GCA_945876155.1 uncultured Ruminococcus sp.
GAGAATAAGATTGTTGGTAGCGAAGATGGGGGGGAAAAAAAAAAAGAGAGAAGTAAAAAGTACCTCTCTCATTTTCAATAAAATTCTCAAATAAAGGCTGAGATATGCCTGCTTTTAAAGTTCTCACTAAGTGGTGAAACACTACTTTATAACATTCTCATTTATAAGGCTGAGATACACCTGCTTACATTGAAAGAATTTCTTTCAGTATTATTATATCCATTATTCTGAAAAAATGCAACCGTGAAAAATGATGATTGTTGTTGATATTTGTAAATATTTCTCCGTTTTTCTTCGCTTTTCTTTGTTTTTCGCAGTTTTTAATGACTTAATTATTGTCCTGCTCCTCCGATTTTTTGTATAGCTGTCTGTCGTGCCAAAAATAAACATATACAGTAAAATTTACAACGATTTGTCCTCCCGGGTCACCGGGCGGTCGAGCCGGAAAGAAACGTTTACCGTAGAACTAACAACAAATTATCCCCCAAAGCTGCCGGTCGTGCCATAAACAAACCGATACCGCAAAACTAACAACGAATTGTCCTGTCCGGTCACGGACTCACGGACTTACGGACCCGAAAAATATTCTTTTGCCCATTTCATGTTATCTTCATGGGTGCGGCGGCGCTTGTCAGTTCCTGAAGACTGCACAGGGACAGTCATTTCGAGGATGCGGCTGTACATTCTTGCGTACTTCATGTCGGGGGGATTTTTGATAGTTTCAAGGGGAATATTGGTGGTAAGTATCAGCGGCTTTTTGTTCTTTGCACGTTCATCAATGACCTGTTCGCAAATCTGCAAAGCGTATTCAGACTGCCTTTCTGCGCCCAAATCGTCCAGTATCAGCAAATCACAGGAGCAGATATCGTCAATGTAACCGTTTTTGTCTTTGGTGTCAAAGCTCTGCATGGCGTTGATAACACGGCTGAAATCGGTCATTACAACTCTGATGCCCCTGTCAATAAGCGCATTTGCTATACAGGCGGCGGCGTAGGTCTTGCCAGTACCCACGTTCCCGAAAAGACACAGACCAATATTTTTCGCCCTCATCTCCTCCCAGCCGTTTACATAGCGTTTTGCCGTGCTGATAAGCTTTGGGGTACTGCCGTTGTCATTGTCGAAAGTCCAGCTGTGCATAGTGCGGTTGGGGATTGCGCTGTTTCTTAAATTGCTTACAGCAAGGCTTTTTTCCTGTTCATGAAGGATATTCTGCTGGTGAGTGTACTCCTTGTGTTGACAATGACAGTCGCAGAAAACGGTCATTGTCTTGCCGAAAACTTTAATCCTGACTTGCTTTGGCGTATCGCACAAACCGCAGTAAATCAGACCGTCTTTTACGTAATCGGATTCATTTCCGCTGTTGTTTTCAGCACATCTGAGTGCCGCATTTCCGAGTATTTCCGTAAACATTACAAATAATCAACTCCTTGTGTACCGTAGCTGTAATCCGGCATTTGTGATACTGCCTGCTGTTCGTACTCCCACCGTCTGCCGTTTAACCAGGTTGCCGGGTATGGAATAAACTGACCGTTGTCCTTTTGCCACTGAACTGACATTTTCTGTCGTTCCAAAGCAGAAAGGATTTCCCTGACAAGACTGTCGTCTGGTTTAAGCTTGTTCCACGCCTTTAACGCACTGGTTTTTGAAACCTTTTTCGGGTACGCTTTCCAAAAATCGTTAAACGATTCACTGAAAGAGTCTGAAACAGGCTTTTTAACCGGCTTTTCCCCTTTGGGGGGTATAGGGGGGATAATATCTTTATCTTTTTCTGTATCTGTATCTTTATCGGCTAAATTCGCTAAGGGTTGCTTAGGGTTGCTACATTTCGGTAGCGTTCGGTAGCATTCGGTAGCGTTCGCTTGTTTAGTCAATCCGCCTTTTCTGCCATTTACCGCATTACGGTCACATTTCTGTTCCCACTTTTTGCCGTCACGTTCAATGGCATTTTTCATAGTAATAAAAGCTATTTTCAATGCACCGCTGAACTCGGTTTCTTCTCCACGTTTGGCGAATGCGAAGAGTGCTTTAACAAGCTTTGAAACCTCACTGTCATCAAGTGCATCGAAAAGTTCTTCCCAGTCCTTGTAAATGGCAAATGACTTGTTTTCGGTATGGTAATCTTTGCTCACTCTGGTTCACCTCCTGCCGGGACTTCGTTTTCTGTGTTTTCCGGGACGTTGTGGTCAGCCTCCCCTGCATACTTGTACCATCTGTACGATTCACTCAATTTGATTTTGTCCATAGTTTTCGTCCTTTCTCCCCTTGGGGAATTTTTTCGGGACGCATAAAACCGTCCTCTACCAATAGGCGAAAACAGTACTTCCTTTGCACTCATTTATACAAATAAGAAGAAATTTTTTTCAGAATCGTTGGGTTGCACAATTGCAGTACCGGATTGTTGTGGAATGTTGACAGAATGTATGTTCGGCGTGGGGGCATAAAAAAATCGGACACCACAAAAGTGATATCCGAAAACGCCCTGTTACACACAGGAAAATAAAAACGTTAAGTGACCGGTCTGGACAAAAGAAAGGTTTACAGTAAAAATACCCAGCAAAGCTGCCGGTCGAGCCATATAGTAACCGATACCGCAAAACCAACAACGAATTGTCCTCCCGGGTCACCGGGTGGAGCTGAAAATGGGACTTGAACCCACGACTTCCTCATTACGAGTGAGGTACTCTACCAACTGAGTTATTTCAGCACGAATTAATTTTACCACAGACGGTGGAAAAAGTCAAGAGTTTTGAGAAAATAAAAACCGGAAGGCAGAACACGAAGGCACTGCGATTCCGGTCCGTGACCGGACAGGACAATGTGTTTGTTGTATTTACATTGTTTGTTGGGAGTATTTCAACAACACAACCGGTCGAGCCATATACAAAAACCAACCGTAAAAGCGAGCACCGAATTGTCCTGCGTGGTCACCCGTCAAAGAGTAACGATTTCGCCCTCAAGACCGTTGAAAGCGCTTACTGCGTTAGACTCGTCAGTATCGATGTGCATAGCGGGAGCGTACTTATCGGACACTCTTACAACGACGTCACCGAGAACAGCCTTTCTGCCGTCGGTATCGAGCTTAACCCATACGATGTCCTTGTCCTTGACGTTCATTTCGGCAGCGGTTTCAGGGGTGAGGTGGATATGGCGCTTAGCGATGATAACGCCCTGGCTGATTTCCACTTCGCCGGCAGGACCCACAATCTTGCACGCACCCGAACCAGCAACGTCGCCGGACTCTCTGATAGGAGCAGTAATACCGATAGAACGGGCGTCCGTAGCGGAGAGTTCAACCTGAGTTTCTGGGCGGACAGGGCCTAAGATAGAAACGTTAGGCATTTCCTTTTTAGGACCCACAATAGTAACTCTTTCTTCACAGGCGAACTGTCCCGGCTGTGAGAGGTCTTTTTTGTTAGTGAGTTTAGCGTCCTTGCCGAAAAGGATTTCAAGGTGTTCCTGAGACAGGTGAACGTGTCTTGCAGAAGTTTCAACGATAAATTTTTTTGACATAGCAATCATAGCCTTTCTGCCGCAAATATGCGGACTTAAATTTCTTATTCTATTTTACCACCTTTTCCCCCATCCGTCAAGTGCGTGACCGCACAGGACAATTCGTTGTTCATTTTATGGCAGCGGTTACTATACCGTAACCCCCATACCAAATCAAGCAGCCGAACCGGTGTAATTAACAACAGCAATTTCTGTCATAGCCTTTTCAAAGGTATCAAGAATTTCGTCTATTCTTCTTGCAACAGTTCCAGAGTAAGCCACTTCTCCACACTGTTCACACTTAATACACGGAACATTTTTAATTATTACGATACAGTTTTTAAGTTCTGCTACATGGGTTGTGGTGGATTCCGTCATGTCCGCTTTACAGTAAAAGCACTTCATAAAATCAATCCTTTCTATATTTGTCCGTGACCGGACAGGACGTTTCGTTGTTAGCTTAATGGTAGATTTTTCTTTTTGGCTCGACCATTTAATTTGTAGTACTGTGTCACACTTAAAACTTTATTTTTCAATGGTATTTAATATTATTATTATTATTTACCTTGTTAGTAGTAAAAGTAGCGATGTTCATATTTATAAAGTTTTAGAAGTTACAATGTAGTAGGGGACGGCGCCTCGACGTCCCATGTGTAACCCGTTCAGTGACATTGAAAATTCGGGACGTCGAGGGCGCCGTCCCCTACAAAAAAACGGATTTCACAAAAGTGAAACCCGAAAAGTCCTGTTACACACAGGAAAATAATACGTTAAGTAACCGGTATGGACAAAAGGAAAAGTTTACAGTAAAAACACCCAGCAAAACTGCCGGTCGAGCCACAAAGTAACCGATACCATAAAACTGACCCCGGAGATGTCCTGTCCGGTCACGGACTGGTCTGAGTGACGGGACTTGAACCCACGGCCTCTACCACCCCAAGGTAGCGCGCTACCATCTGCGCCACACCCAGATACCTGTACTTTGTATTATAGCACAACCGGAGAGGTTTGTCAAGGGTGTGGGGAAAATAAAGTTTGAAGGGACTGTCTATATTATTGATTTTTTGCGGAAAATATGCTATAATTCTTTTATAAAATAGATTTACAAAGCTTATTCGACAGAAAAAAAGGGGTAAAAGGATATGAATTTTTCTGAAAAGATACTCAACGAATACAGACAGGACGCTGATAAAAGGCTGGCGTTTGTCTGCCGGCTGATGATAGGGTTCATGCTGCTGGTTGCACTGCTCAACTTCCTGGGGATTTTCAAAATCGCCCCCCTGCCTCTCTACCTGACAGTTGGCATCTCAATATTCGATTTCTTTTTGCCGACCCTGTTCTGCGATATTTTAAAACTGCGGTCGGAGAAAGTCAGATACCTGATACTGGCAATTATGACGTTCCAGTCGGGACTGCAGTACGCCACCCTCTCCTACCATACAATTATAATGCTGGTGTTCCCTATGGTCATGTCCTGCCTGTACAACGAGAGGAAGTACGTGATTTACACCTCAATCCTCAGTATCCCCATGATTGTTCTCTCCCACCTTGCGGCGTACTGGCTTAAAGTCGTGCCGGACGAGCCGCTGGTTACCCTCAAAGGGGCTGTGCTTTACGGTATTATCCCCAGGAGCATTGAGTTTTTCGGTGTTGTGGTTATGTGCCTTTTCATCTCCGACAGGATTGAAAAACTCGTCGGCACTCTCGGCAGCAAGAACAGTGAGCTTTATGAAGACCAGGAAAACCTTATCCTCGCCCTCTCACAGATTATCGAAAACAAGTCCGAAAACACCGGTCAGCACGTAAGGCGTGTGGCTGAGTATACTGAGGTACTCTGCAAAAGTCTGGGGTACAGCAACGAGGAAAGCTGGAAAATAAGCCTTGCGTCCATGATGCACGACGTGGGCAAAATTATGATTCCCGAAAGCATTCTCGAAAAACCAGGCAAGCTTACCGACGAGGAATTTGCAGTGGTCAAAAACCACATAAAATATGGCAAACAAATGCTGGAAAAATCTCCCGGTGAACTGTTCAGTCTCTCCACCGAAATCGCTTATCAGCACCACGAAAAATGGGACGGTTCAGGCTATATGGGTGTGAAAGGCGAAAATATCCCTCACTGTGCACGGTGCGTTGCCCTGGCTGACGTATTTGATGCACTGGTCAGCCGCCGTTCCTACAAAAAACCCTGGACTCCCGAACAGGCTTACGACGAAATCGTCTCCCAGAAAGGCAGGCACTTCGACCCCGAAGTCGTTGACGCTTTTGTGCTGAATTTCGACAAGTTCAAGGCAATCATGGAACGATATCCCGACGAATGTCCGTGAGTCCGTGACCGGACAGGACGAATTTGTAGTATATTGTAACCTCTAAAACTTTATAAATATGTACATCGCTACTTTTACTACTAACAA
>CAMCMW010000107.1 GCA_945876155.1 uncultured Ruminococcus sp.
AGGAATATCAGCAACAAGGCTTTCTGTTGTCAGAACCATTGCTGCAACGGACGATGCATTCTGGAGAGCTGAACCTGTTACCTTTGTCGGGTCAACGATACCGGACGGAATCATGTCAACGTATGTTTCGTTGTAAGCGTCAAAGCCGTAACCTGTCTTGCCTGAACGCTTGATTGTGTCAATGATTACGCTGCCTTCAAGACCTGCATTGAGTGCAATCTGACGAACTGGTTCTTCCAGTGCTTTGAGAATAATCTGTGCACCAGTCTTTTCGTCGCCTTCAAGTGTAGGAACGAGTTCTTCAACAGCTGGAATTGCATTGATAAGTGCAGTACCGCCGCCTGCTACGATGCCCTCTTCAACTGCTGCCTTTGTAGCTGCAAGAGCGTCTTCGATTCTCAGTTTCTTTTCCTTCATTTCGATTTCAGTAGCAGCACCAACCTTGATTACTGCAACACCGCCGGCAAGCTTTGCAAGTCTTTCCTGGAGCTTTTCCTTGTCAAAGTCAGAAGTTGTAACTTCAATCTGTGACTTGATCTGTGCAACTCTGTTCTTGATTGCGTCAGAATCGCCGCAGCCGTCAACGATAATTGTGTTTTCCTTCTGTACTACTACCTGTCTTGCACGGCCGAGCTGGTCAATTGTAGTCTCTTTCAGTTCAAGACCAACTTCTTCGGAGATAACCTGGCCGCCTGTGAGGATTGCGATATCCTGGAGCATTTCCTTGCGTCTGTCACCGAAACCAGGTGCCTTTACGCCTACGCACTTGAATGTTCCTCTGAGATTGTTAAGAGCAAGAGTTGTAAGAGCCTCGCCCTCGATGTCCTCAGCAATGATTACAAGTTTCTTGCCTGACTGAACAAGCTGTTCAAGCAGCGGGAGAATTTCCTGGATTGATGAAATCTTCTTGTCTGTGATGAGGATAAACGGGTCATCATAAACAGCTTCCATCTTTTCTGTATCTGTAACCATGTATGGTGAAATGTAGCCTCTGTCAAACTGCATACCCTCAACAACTTCGCTGTAAGTTTCAGCAGTCTTGCTTTCTTCAATTGTGATAACGCCCTCAGCTGTAACCTTTTCCATAGCGTCTGCAATCAGCTTGCCGACATTTTCATCAGCGGAAGAAACTGTTGCAACTCTTGCGATATCATCGCTGCCTTCAACCTTCTTTGAATTGCTGATAACTGAGCCAACTGCTGTTTCAACAGCCTTTGCCATACCCTTTTTAACGATCATCGGGTTTGCGCCTGCTGCAATATTCTTCATACCCTCACGAATCATAGCCTGTGCAAGGAGAGTAGCTGTTGTTGTACCGTCGCCGGCAGCGTCGTTTGTCTTTGTTGCAACTTCCTTGAGCATCTGTGCGCCCATATTCTCAAAAGCGTCTTCCAGCTCGATTTCCTTTGCGATTGTAACGCCGTCATTTGTAACCAGCGGTGCACCGAACTTCTTGTCGAGAACAACGTTTCTGCCCTTTGGACCAAGTGTTATTTTAACTGTATCAGCAAGCTTGTCGATACCTGCCTGAAGTGATTTTCTTGCGTCTTCGCCGTATTTAATGTCCTTTGCCATAATAAATCAGACTCCTTTATATAAATGAAATTTCTTTTATTCTACAATTGCCAGAACCTCTGACTGACGGAGGATAGTATATTCAACATCGTCAACCTTAACTTCTGTACCCGCATATTTGCTCAGCAGTACCTTGTCGCCGACCTTGAGATACATCTCAACCTTTTCGCCGTCAACCATTCCGCCCGGACCAACAGCAACAACTTCCGCAATCTGTGGCTTTTCTTTTGCCGCTGACGCAAGAATTAAACCGCTCTTTGTGGTCTCTTCTGCTTCTGTCATTTTGATAACAACTCTGTCTGCCAATGGTTTGATATTCATATTTATTCCTCCTGAATTATTTTAATGCCGGCATTAAAAATGTCTGACATTTTTGATTTTAGCACTCAAACTCCCTGAGTGCTAATTACTATTTTACCAACTTTTCCGGAAAAATCAAGTAGGTTTTGCAAATTATCTTCATTTTTGTAGCATTGCACAACTTACAACTGTCAATCAGACCGTAATTGTACAATTCTGACATACACAAAAATATTTTTTATCAAAAAAACTATATTAGGTATTTACAAATCGTGGATAATTTGATATTATAAAAAGTGTATTTTATAATCAGTTTTTAGCACTGTCCGGGATATTATGGAATAATTTATAATAATTCCCGAATACATAAATTGGCAAGGGGAATGAAATATTATGCCTGTAGAAAAAGTACTTATAGTTGACGACGACAAAAATATATGCGACCTGCTGAGAGTCTATCTCGAAAAAGAGGGCTACAGCACTATTATTTCAAATGACGGTAACGAGGCAATGGTAAAATTCAATTCGCTTCACCCGGATATAGTCCTGCTGGATATAATGCTCCCCGGTATGGACGGCTGGCAGGTCTGCAAGGAAATCAGAAAAATTTCAGATACCCCCATAATTATGCTGACCGCTAAAAGCGAAGTATTTGACAAGGTTCTGGGACTTGAACTGGGTGCGGACGATTACATAGTAAAACCTTTTGATACAAAGGAAGTACTCGCAAGAATAAAGGCGGTTTCAAGACGTTCCGGAAAAACGCCGAGACCTGTTGTAACCCAGGAAGTAAACTATGACAAGCTTTCCATTAACCTTACAAGATATGTGCTTAAAGTTGCCGGCAAAGTCGTTGACGCTCCGCCGAAAGAAATTGAACTGCTTTTCTGCCTGGCGTCCAATCCCAATACAGTAATGACAAGAGACCAGCTCCTTGATCATGTATGGGGTGTTGACTATTACGGTGATTCACGAACCATTGACGTTCACATCAAAAGACTCAGGGCAAAGCTTTCGGGAGTTTCAAAGCAGTGGGCTTTGAAGACTGTCTGGGGAGTGGGCTACAAATTTGAGTTAAAGGACAATTAAGGGATACCGGTTTTCAGAAACGGAGAAGAGCATGACTAAAAGTTTTATCCGCAATTATTTTATTATACTTGGATTGATGTTTATATGTGTTCTTTTCACAGGACTTATGATTATTTTCTATACATACTGTTCACTGAAGGATACTATATGCCAGAACGTCGAGAGAAATTCCGAAGTGCTTATAAAGGATTTCACAAGCGAGTACATAAACGGCGGAGATAATTTTGACAGCAATATCCTTGAAATTCACAGTGACAACCTGCGCATGGACATATATATTTTTGATTCACAGGGAAATGAAATTATTTCACATTCTTTTGAAGATGAATTCTATCCTCATCCGGAATGGGATTTTTCAACCGGTTTTCAGAATTCAATAGATCCTGTCACAAATATCTGCCACATGGAGGAATTTTCCGTTGACTTTGAACCCTATGATGTATACGTTGCCTGTGTACTTCCCTATACAAGAATTTCAAATCATACCGACAAAGCAGTCAGGGCGCTTATTATTGTTTTGATTATTGCAACAGCCGTGTTTACTCTGGGATACTGTATTCACATATTTTTCAAGTACAGATACGTGTTTGATATTGAAAAAAGCGAAAGAAAAAAGATTCCCAATAATCAGCTGAATATTCCGATACCAAAAAATGTCACACCTGAATATGAACCCCTTGTTGAGGCAGTAAAGATTCTCCAGAAACAGCTTAACTACAGAGAAAAACACATGGTTGAGTTTGTTTCAAACATTTCCCACGAGCTTAAAACTCCTCTCACTGTTATCAAGGGTTTCCTTGGAGCAATAATTGACGGTACAATTGATTCTGAACACAGGTATACATATCTGGTAAAGGTTTTTAACGAGACAAACCGCATGCAGCAGATAATAAAGAATATGCTCAATGCGTCAAGTATCGAGGCAGGCAAAATTACTCTGAACATTGAACAGTTCAACATACTTGATGTCATATCGGAAATAATATTCATGTTTGAAAGACAGATAGAGGAAAAGCATATAAAGATAATAACTATCGGTTATCCTGAAATTATGGTTTCCGGCGACAGAATACTTCTTCATCAGGTTTTTTACAATCTTTTTGAAAACGCTGTAAAATTTGTCGACGATGGAGGCTGTATCACTCTCAGAGCCGGTTATCACAACAAGAACATCTGCTTTTATATCAAAAATACCGGAAACGGTATTCCCCAGACTGACCTTGAACACGTCTTTGACAGATTTTTCAAGTCTGATTATTCAAGAGGTGAAAACCCTGACGGTGCAGGACTTGGTCTGTCTATCGTGAGAAAATTCGTAAACCAGCACCACGGAAATATTTCGATAAACAGTGAAGAAGGATATCACACAGAGCTTGTGCTGACTTTCCCCCAGAACTTTGCTGTAAGGTAAGGAGCATTCAGAATGAACGAAAATAATGATTTATTCGATTTTGATAAACAACCGGAAAATACTGAAAGCACACCGGAACCCAGTATTCCTGAAACCAGTACTCCGGAGACAGAGCATATTCCTCCTGTGCAGGAAACATTTCAGAGTGATTTTTTCAGCAATAATGATTTTACAGCACAGTTCAGTGAAACAAAAAACGAAATCAAAAACAAATCAGCTGTTCCGATAATACTGCTCCTTGTTCTCATTTTCATAATGATATCCGCACTTACCGTCTACTGCATTTACACGGATATCCAGACCGGAAGTATCAAATTCAACGAGGAAAACTATGCCGGAAATACAAATATTTCACTGACTCTCAACAACAAGCCGGAGAGTGACAGAAATATAGAATATATTGACGAAAACGGCAGATACACCACCGAAGGTCTTGCTGAATATATAAGACCCCAGGTAGTAGAAATATACGCCTACAACAGCAAGTATCCGGAAATGGTAATTGGAAGCGGTTCGGGAATTATCATCTCAGAGGACGGATATATCGTTACAAATACCCATGTCCTTGACGGTACCATGTACAATGACGGCGGAGACCTTATCAAAGCCGACAGCTATGCTGTAAGCACCTATGACGAAAAGCAGTACGACGCACAGATTGCCGGACGTGACACCAAAACGGATATTGCAGTAATTAAGATACAGGCGTCCGGACTGCCTTGCGCAACCTTCGGAAATTCCGACGAAACGGTTTTGGGAGAAGAGGTTGCGGCAATAGGCAATCCTGCCGGACTGACAGGTTCTATAACCGACGGTATCGTGTCCGGTCTTGACCGTAAAATAAAAGCTGATTCAACCGGTTTTGAAATGAACTGTATCCAGACAAACGCTGCCATAAGCCCCGGAAACTCCGGCGGTGCGCTGGTAAATATGTACGGACAGGTAATCGGTATCACTTCTTCAAAATATGTCAACTCAAGCTACGAGGGACTGGGTTTTGCTATTACAATCAACGAGGCAAAACCTATTATTGAAGAGCTTATCTCCCAGGGATATGTCAGCGGAAGAATCAGAATCGGCATAACCTTCTATTCAATGGACAACGAATTTACTCTTGCTGAATTCAAGGATAAATACAACAGGGATATTCCCGATAAACTTAAAGGACTGTGGATAACTGAGATAAGCGAAGACTGCGACATTGCAGATACAGAGCTTGAAGTCGGTGACTTTATCCTGACTATCAACGGCACAAAGGTACACAATTACGACGACCTTGACCTTATCCTTGACGGCAAAAAAGCAGGAGATACTCTCAGAGCAGAGTGCGCAAGAATTGATGATGACATGAACATTTCCTACTTTAATATTGAATTTAAGCTTATGGAGGACACCTCCGGCGATTTTTAAGGAGTCAGCAATGAAATACAAAAACCCTGTCTTAAAGGGCTTTTATCCCGACCCCAGCGTGTGCGCAGCCTTTGGTAAATTCTACATGGTGTGCAGCAGTTTCCAGT
>CAMCMW010000108.1 GCA_945876155.1 uncultured Ruminococcus sp.
ACAGAAATATTCATGCTGTAGCTTTCAGCTGTATCAGCGGCAGCTGCACTGACAGGCTGTGCAATACAAGCGATAGACATGATACCTGCTATCAGTCCGGCAAATTTACGATGCAAATACATTTTAATGTTCCCCCTTTAATTTTAAGGAAATTCACATTCCCTTTCATCAGTTTATAGTATATCACTGAAACCTTGAAAATTCCTTGAGATTTTTTATATAAATAGTTAAAAGTACCAAGCCCGTTTTAGTTTCCGGGCTTAATGCTTAAAATTGTTATTGTCCATCTACCTGTTCTCTTATTTCCTCACCATACCACGTATCACCAATAGTATGAATCGCAAAATAATACTGCCTGTCATAACCGCTAAGTAAAATTGTAAAAGCATGATAAAAAATCTCCTGCATGACAGAATGAACTGCCGTGCAGGGATTTTTGTTATTCAATCAGCATTCGTCTCATAAGACTTAAATCATAGACATTTATTATATCATCTTTGTACAAGTCAGCCGCTTTCCAGTCAGTTAAATCGCCGCAGCCGACAAGCCATTTCTGGAGCATTACAATATCAGCAATGTTGAATACTCCATCAGCATTTACATCTCCCGATATGTCAGTAACAACAGGAGTTTCTGTTGTTGTAACAGGAACAGTGGTAGTGGTAGTTGCAGTAGTTGTTGTAATCTGAGTAGTTACAGGAGTTGTAGCAGCCTGAGATTCACCGCTGCCAACAGCTGAGAACAATAAACCAGTCGGATCCTGATCAACCATATCGTTTGCTTCATCACTCCACTGAGCGTAATAATGAACCTGAATCTGAATCTGAGTTGGGTACACATCATCCGGTATATCAATAATAAATGTACTGATACCCTCAGGACCAAGACTTTCCGGCATCATCCAGTTATCCTGTACCCATGTCTGGGAATTATTATCCCAGTATCCATATATACCGCTGAGTCCGGCATATGGAAGTCCCTGTGCCTGAACGGTTATATGCTTTGCTCCGTTTGTATCAATAAGCCAGTAATTGTTATCACTGTCGTATGTAACGGATAAAATTGTTTCATTTTCGTCTGTGCTGACAGGCTTAGTGGTTGTTGTAACGGCAGTAGTTATCGTGGTAGTAGTTGTTGTTGTAGTTGTTATTGCCGGAGTTGTCGTCGGAGTGGTCACAGGCGGTGTTATTTCAGAAAGGTCAAATCTGCCCGACTCCTCCTTGAGTTTCGACCAGGCATATCTTGTAAACCATTCGTCAAAATCATTAATTACGGAAGATGAACCAGCCATCATGATAGATGTACCGTCGCCGGGGAAACCATTTGGCGGAGGACCGTCGGATTCACCGTTATTGCCGTAATAATCCGGGTAGCCAAAGCCGTGACCCATTTCGTGAAGCAGAATATGACTGCTCGTCGTTCCGTCAATAAGTCCCAGTACAGAGTTATCCGAGAGTATCTGTCCGTAGTGGTAGCCGTATCCGCCCATATCTATCATACCAGTAATGCCATGCAGATACATATAGTAGCGGTTGTCGTAACTGCCATTGTAGCTCCAGTTTTTATCTGCCCAGTGAACATATCTTGAAAGATCAGTAGGTTCAGCAGGCTGGATAGCAGGTACGCTTTCATTACCCATACCACTGGAAATCATATCATCACGCAGCCAGGAATTGGTAGTGTCAGTGTAAACAACCTCGTCGGGCTGGCGGTCTTCTATACAGCTCTCATCAAGTACCGCATACCCCACTACCTTGACGTTTACGTGTTCAAAGGGCCACTCGTCATAGCCGACAAGGGAATCTGTCCACTGGTTCACAGCATCTTCCAGCATCTGCGGGAGCTTTTGCCTTTGTTCAAGGGTTATCTTTTCGTATGACTGCCAGATAAGTATGTATTGCAGAGTTCCGTTTCCGGCAACTATCTGGTCGTATATAGTTGACCAGTCTTTCATTGAACCTTCACTCTCAATGCGGTTAGTCCATATCCAGTCCGCAGCCTCCTTGTAATCAGAAGGCATATCTGAAAGTGTGGTTGCTGACGCAGCGTATGCTGTCAGATCATTGGTTTCAATGGAAATGTCAGGCTTGGCAAATAATGTGCCGAAGCAAAGCAGTGCAGCCGTGCCGGCGGCAAGTATTTTTTTGAATTTGCTCATTTTTTATCCCCCTATTTAAATATTATTAGTTATATTGTATAATACAATGAACAAAATTTCAATGACTTTTATGGATAAAATTATGACATATCACGCAATATTTACCGAAAATCAGTAAAATCTTTTGTTTGACATAAAAAAATGTAAGTGTTATACTAATTAAAAGTAAGATTTCAGGAGGTGTAATATGACATCTGAAGGTAAAATCGGTGTAATAATTCCGGCGGTTCTCGACCATATTGATACGGAACTGCTGGACGGAATACATACAAAAGCCTCGGAGCTTGGTTATGATACGCTTGTGTTCACCAACGCATCAAAATCCCAGGACTATCACCCTCATACGGATTACATAATCGGTGAGGAAAAGATATACAGCCTTGCCGCAAGTGCTGATGTTGACGGGTTTATCTTTGCAGCCGGACACTTTATGAAACGGGAGCTTGTGCGCAGTATATTCTCCATGCTGAAAGAAACCGGAAAGCCGTGTGTTGTGCTTGCATATCCCAATGACGATTTTCCCTGTGTTTATGCTGAACAGACAGAGGGTATCACCCGTCTGACTGAACATCTTATTCTGGAGCATAACTGCCGGAAAATTTACTGTCTTACCGGTAACAAAGGTATTTACGAAGCAGAACAGAGATTAAAGGCGTTTTGTGATACTGTCAAAAAATACGGTCTTGACGAGTCGGAGTGCAGATACTTCTACGGTGACTTCTGGAAACAGAGTGCAGTGGAGCTTGCGGAGAATATAGCGGCAGAAAAGATTCCTGTTCCCGATGCAGTTGTATGTGCCAGTGATACTATGGCGCTGACACTGTGCGAAGCACTGAAGTCTCATGGATTCGGGGTTCCGGAGGATATACTTGTTACAGGGTATGACGGCAACATTGACGCTTTTCTCAATTTTCCGCCTCTGGCTACGGTTTCGGGAAGTGAGAGGATACTTGGTGAAAAGGGTGTGATAAGACTGTCCGAACTGATATCCGGCAAGCCTGCGGAAAATGTAAAAACAAGCCAGATTACGGTACATTACAACCGGAGCTGCGGCTGTCATACTGATTCCCCTCACACAATACGGAATGAATTTATCTCCCGGCATCTGGAATTTAACCGTATCTTCGGGGAATATTTCCTGACCTCTGATTTCATTGTCCGGCTGTCGGACACTTCTTCTGTTGAGGAATATATCACAACGGTAGATTCCCTTGCTTTTCTCATGCCGAAATGGAAACATCTGAGTCTTTGTATCTGTCAGGACTGGCTTGGGTATTTTGAGAATCCCGATACTCCTGAAAACGAGAACTACTCTGAAAATATGCTGATGATGCTGTCCAAAAGCCGAATCGAACCTGAATGCGGAATTGTGACATTTCCCACAGAAAATCTACTGCCGTCACTGATGAAAGAGCATACTCCCAGATGTATAGTTTTCCTGCCTCTGCATTACGGAAGAAAGGCTCTTGGATATTGTGCACTGGAATATGAAAACGGCGGCAGCTACATTATGGAGGAACGCTGTAAAAGCTGGTGCGATTCTGTTTCAAACGGGTTAATTGCCCTGCGTAATAAGCTCTATACCGGCTATATCCAGCAAAAGAATGAAGAATACTCCTACTTTGATACCATTACCGGCATATTCAGCTTAAAAGGTCTTATTCATATATTTCCAACCTTTTTGAAAAAGGCTGAGAAGACAGGAAAATGCGTCCAGGTCATTGCACTTTCATGCAGAAATACCGGTAAAGAAGATATTGACAGCAGGGCTGATAATTTTTTGACGCTTGTTGCAAATGCAGTACAGATGTCATGCGCTGATAGCGAAATTGCAGCACGAATCAATGAGGGATATTTTATTGTAATCAGAGTTCTGACAGAGGAGTCAGAACGTCAGCGCTGGTCAGATGAAAAGATTCTGCAGATAATCCGCATGGTGAAGAGTATACAGTCACAGTTAAAAACACTGAAAGTTCCGGATTTTGTGTATGAGTACAGCGAGGTCTTTCCGGACAGTAACCCTTTTGATTACATCATTACAGAAATGATAACAAAACTTAATGAAAAACGCTTCTCCAAAAGGAACAGTAACTATGCTGCTCTTCTTGCAGAGCTACGTCTGGAAATAAGAGCAAATCCTCAGTTTGACTGGAACAGTGATTCAATCGCTGACGAGTACGGTATCAGTAAAGGATATCTGATGAAACTTTATAAGGCACAGTTCGGCATAACGTTTACAGACGATCTGATAAATGTCCGTCTGGACAAAGCCCGGAAACTCCTTAAATCTACAAATATGCGGCTTGCAGAAATTGCTGACAACTGTGGTTACAACAATATTTACCACTTTATGCGCCAGTTTAAAAAAAGATTTGGAATGACTGCAATACAGTATCGTAACAATTTATGATTCCTTCTGCAAAAATTCTCTTTTTTCATAAAATTGATAATTCCGAAAAAATTCAGTATAATTAGTATGATATATAAGATTTTATCTTTTAAAAGATGGCTATGAACACTTCCCACCACAAATTTTTGATTTTACACTAATTGGATATAAGGCAGAACAAGTAAAAAAGTGAACAGCCGGGAATCGCTGTTCACTTTACTTTATATCAAAGCATTTTTTTCCTTTTAAATATTATAACACATATAATCACCACGGCTATGCTCAGCAGAATTATCCAGGGATACCCACTTTTTAATTCGGGCATATTTTCAAAATTCATTCCGTACCAGCCTGTTATCAGGGTCAGCGGAAAAAATATAGTGGATATTGCGGTCAGAAAAGCCATATTGCTGTTTTGTTTTGCGTCAATCTGCGACTGATATGCGTCACGCACCTGCTGAGCGTATTCAAGAAGATATACAGTCCGGTTCATAAGTCTGTCGGCACGGTCAAATATTGTACCAAAATATTTTCTCTGTTTTTTGTCGAACAAGTCGTTTTCGTCCTGTTCAAACTCCTTGCCCATATCCCGCAGTTCGTCATAATAACTGCGAAGAACAAGCAGTTCTTTTCTGACCGGATTTATGCTTTCATAAAATCCGTCTGTTTTCCCCTCGGAAATTTTTTCTTCAAGCCACATTATTTTCTGTTCATGCTGAATCAGAAGTTCCGTATCACGCTGCATAAGATGTGTAAAGTAACTGCATACCACCCGCTGTACTGTAAGCCGCTGATTTGCTCCTGCACTTTGTATACGCCGAAGTATATTGTATGAGAAATTATAATCGTCAATTATTACAAAGCTCTGCCTGCTGATAAACAGCATTATTTTATATTTACTGCCTGCAACGTCCAGCAGTCTGGGAATACACAAAGTTCCGAAAAGGAAGTCATTCTGAGTTTCAAATTTTGAAAAGGCAATATTTTCAAGAGTACATTCACCGTCAAATTCTATTCCCGATAATTTCAGTGCGTCTGCCATTTTACAGGTCGGCGCTATAATAACAACGGGATTGTTTTTTTCAAGCTTTTCCGGTTCAGTCAGTTCGGGATTATCTCCAAGTTTACATATAATCATTCATTTGCCGCTGGTAATCTCTGCACTCTGCGCCAGTTCGTAAGCCTTGTCGTAAAAATGCTCCTGACTGTTGTTCTTTTCATTGTCATTTTCCACACGGATATAATTTCCGCTGCTGTTGAGTTCCCTCGCCTGAACGTTATCTGTCATTATTTTATCAAACATATAAACTATCTGCTCTCTGATACGTTCATCATAGACTGGT
>CAMCMW010000109.1 GCA_945876155.1 uncultured Ruminococcus sp.
CAATTTAGGTGCTTTATACAGGAGTATCTCAGACGATTATCTTGACCCGCTCACCTTTGAACCCCAGTCACTTATCGGTATTCCGAATCTTAGGGAGGCTTACCGTTCTGGAAATGTTGCCATAATCAACGCTCCAGGAAACGGTGTTGCTGACGACAAGGGTATATATTATTTTGTACCGAAAATGATAGAGTATTACCTTGGCGAAAAGCCTATCCTGAAAAATGCTCCGACTTATCTGCCGTTTTATGAGGAGGACAAGGAGTATGTGCTTAAAAATTTGGACAGGCTTGTTATCAAGGACGTTGCAGAGGCTGGCGGCTACGGAGTTATCTTCGGCAGTGAGCTGAGCGACGAAAAGCTTGAAAATATGCGCCAGACCATCATTAACGAACCACGACGCTTTATTGCGCAGGAGGTCATTGACTTCCTTGACCTGCCAATTCTTGAAAACGGCAGCCAGGTTATGAGAAAAGCTGACCTGAGAGCCTTTGTGCTTTCCGGTGAGCAGACAAGAGTGTGGGCGTCGGGACTTACACGCTTTTCAAGAAATCCCGATTCATTCGTAGTTAATTCATCACAAGGAGGAGGTTTTAAGGACACATGGGTACTATCTCGATAGAACACGGTGACAGACTCTTCTGGCTTGGAAGATACGCTGAGAGAGTTTTCTCAACCTTAAAAGCATTAGAAGATTTATATGACAATTCAATTGACGGCAAACCGGAATGTTACACTGACTTTTTGGCAAAGTTCGGTCTTGCTGATACATATGGCAGTGCAAAAAACTTTTTTTGACAGCTTTATTTTTGACAAGGACAATGTAAATTCTGTTGCGGCAAGCCTTGAAAGAGCATACGACAACGGAATAGTACTGAGAGAGGAAATTTCCACTGAGGCGCTTTCCTTTTTGCAGCTTGCCATTGACACCCTTGAAAAGGCACAGAAATCCGGCAAAGGATTAAGGCTTTCACTCCTTCCTCTTGAAGATATCCTCTTCGGATTCTGGGGCTGTGTTTCAGAATACGTCTATGACTATGAAATCAGAACTATTATTTTCTGCGGAAAATCAGTTGAAAGGCTCGACCTTGAATTAAGATTCAAATCCGATTTCAGCAAGGTACAGAATGAATTTGAAAGACTGTGCAGACACCTGAGAAACGTTCCGAAAAACAGTCCGTATCGGTACAACACCAGCCAGCTTTGCACACTTGTGGAAATTCTCGGTTCAAAAGAGGATTACCTTAATTTGTCCGACAAAGCTATTGCAAGTCTCGGAAAGCTGTTTGAGGCTGAAAAAATTCCTGTGGGGGTAAATGTATGAAAAAACTGTATTTCCATTTTTCCACCAAGCTTACCTTTGACAACTATGTCCATGACCATTCCTTTGCACTGCGCTGTATCCCCCCCGAAACACCGTCACAGCATATCTTATCATGTGAGCTTGACATTTCCCCCTTCGTTTCGGCAATGCAGACTGTTGATTCATTCGGCAACAACGTCACCTCCGGCTATCTGAAAAAGGAACACCGCTATCTTGATTTTGAGATAAAGGGCTGTGCGGAAATCGACTGTAATGCCAAAAAGACTGATTTTATGCCCTGCTACAGCTATCAATCCAAATACACAAAGCCGGATTCCGGACTGGCTGAATGGTACAGTGAAATAAGCTCCGGCTGTACGGCAGATACCCCTTTTGAAAGAATGAAATATTTTTCTGACTGTCTGTCGCAAGTCATGGTATACGAAAAGAACAGAACCAATATCGCAACAACCGCCGCCCAAGCTTTTGCAATCAAAAAGGGCGTCTGTCAGGATTTCACTCACGTTATGCTGTCAGTACTGCGTATGGACGGTATCCCCTGCCGTTACATAGCCGGACTTGCAAGCTGTGACGGCGAAACCCACAGCTGGCTTGAAATATGGACAGGTGAATGCTGGAAAGGCTACGACCCCACCAACAACTGCGATGTATCAGACGATTATCTTATACTATCCCAGGGACGTGATTTCGGCGACTGCGCTGTTGACAGAGGAGTAATGTTCGGTGCTTATACAAAGCAGCTGCAATTGATTGAATCCTGTCTGTCGGAAAGTTCATTCTATTAATAACGGAGGATAAAGCAATGGTTCAATCAGTTACGCAGGCGTCACTTGCGGTAAACGAAACACTGAACATAAAAAAGAACAGTATAAAAAACGGCAAAAGCGGAAAGCGCATCTGCGTTGTTACCGGTATTCACGGTGACGAGCTTGAAGGGCAGTACCTCGCCTGGCTGCTTGCCGACCACATAAACAAAAATATCGGCTGTCTTAACGGAACAGTCGATATTTACCCTGCCCTCAATCCCTTAGGTATCGACTCTATCACAAGGGGCATTCCCCTTTTCGACCTTGACATGAACAGGGTTTTCCCCGGCTCAAAGGACGGTACTATGATAGAAACAGTCTGCTCGGCGATTATTGACGACATTGCCGGAGCTGACATCTGCATTGACGTACACTCCAGCAATATTTTTCTCAAAGAGATACCCCAGATAAGAATCAGCGTACCAACTGCGGAAACTCTTGTCCCATACGCAAAAATGCTCAATGTTGACTTTATCTGGGTACACGAATCCGCCACCGTTCTTGAATCCACTCTTGCCCACAGTCTCAATTCAAGGGGTACTAAGACACTTGTAGTTGAAATGGGCGTAGGCATGAGGATAACAAAGGAATACTGTTTCCAGCTTTTTGACGGCGTTTTAAACCTTATGAAAAATCTGGGAATGTGGAGCGGTGAAACAAAAGAACCGAGAGATCCGGCGATTTCTTTAAACGGTGCTGTCGGATTTGTCAATTCAGACGCCGCCGGAATCTTCGTTCAGACTGCCAGTTTCGGTGACCACGTAAAAAAAGGCGACCACATCGGCGACGTACTCAATCCGCTGACAGGCAAGGTTGAGGAGAGAGTTACAGCGGTGTGCGACGGAATGATTTTCACGCTGAGAGAATACCCCATCGTTTACGGCGGTTCTCTGCTTGCAAGAATTCTGTGCGACAGCTCGGAAGATATCATTGAGAAAGGTATAACACAGCAATGAGAAAGGAAATACTCTATTCATTAAAATCACCCTACCGTGAAAGTCTGGACATAACTGGTTTCAAATTTGGTTCGGGGAAAAAGTCAATTGCCATTGTGGGCGCAATGAGAGGAAACGAAGTACAGCAGATGTACGTCTGCTCACGGCTTATCCAGGAGCTGAAAAGGCTTGAAAAACGTAACGAGATATCAAAAGACTGTGAAATAATGGTAATACCCTGTGTCAACTACTACTCAATGAATATCGGCAAGCGTTTCTGGGCTATGGACAATACAGACATCAACAGAATGTTTCCCGGCTATGACCTCGGTGAAACTACCCAGCGTATTGCTGACGGTCTTTTCAGTGTTCTGCAGGGGTATGAATACGGCATACAGCTTGCAAGCTTTTATCAGCCGGGCAATTTCCTCACCCATGTTAAGCTTATGGAAACCGGTTTTACAGACAGCAGTCTTTTAAAGCTTTTCGGCACTTCTTTTGGTATCATAAGAACACCCCGTCCCTACGACACCACAACCCTCAACTACAACTGGCAGGTCTGGGAAACAAAGGCATTTTCCGTTTATACCAATTCCACAGATATCATAAACGAAAGCTCCGCACAGGAGGCTGTTTCGGCAATACTGCGGTTTATGTCAAACACTGGTATCATAACAAAAACAATTCACGGCGCTTATGCTACAGAGATAATTTCTGAAAACTCAACAGAGCAGATTCGCTCGGAGGACGGCGGACTTTTTATGAACAGGACAGAAGTTGGTACGCACGTTGAGGAAAATGAGGTTTTAGGCGAGATATTAAATCCCCTTGACGGTGAAACAGTATCGGTCATAAAAGCGAATTTCTCCGGTATCGTCTACTTTGTCTACAACAGTCCTCTCATAAACGAAAACACTGTCTGCTTTAAAATTATCAGGGACTGATTTCTTCAATACAACTGAAATAACCGCACAATCATTTGAATATTGTGCGGTTATTATATTATGGCAGATTTAGACATGCAATAAATTTACGACAAAAAATTTATTCAATAAAGTTTTTTCATATTCTCAATTTCAGTTTTCATATCTTCTATCAGACAATCCGGCGAAAGAACTCTGACCCATGAGCCTTGTGAAAGCAGGTACATAATAATTCCTCGTCCGTAATTGACTTCAGCCTCAATTGTGCTGGTATTTCCGTTTTTCTCGATTACCTTTGCTGTCGGCAGACGATCAAGAACTGCCTGCACGGAAAGACCGGTAAACTCAAACCTTATCTTGATATTTTCTCCCGGAAACATAAACTGGTTTTTCTCACGCAGGTCACCCTCGTCAAAATCATGCTTTCTGTCAAGCTGAAAATTCTCCCTGTGCTCCATGATTGACGTAATGCGGTCGATTCTGAAATATTTCGGCTTGTATTCCTCATCATCAGCCATGTACGCTATCAGATAAAAATAATACTCGCTGAACATCACCGCCGCCGGCTTGATTTTACGCTTTACCTCGTCACGGTTCATTTTGTAATATGTGATAGTCAGCGTGCGCTTATCCTCAATCGCCTGTATCAGTTTCCAGAGATTGTCTATCACACCGGGGCAGTCGGATTTAACCTCGTGATAGTGATAAACCTCTTTGCGTATGAGATTTTCCAGTACTTCCCTGTCGCTGACTGTTGTAAACTTTTTCAGTTTTGATATAAGCGTCAGAACCTCGTCCTTGCTCAGCGCACGGCTGCCCAGCAGTATCTTCACAAGGGCAAACAGTTCCTTGTTTTTGAGAAATTCATCGTTTGTCAGGGTGTACGACTTGTTCTTGCGTGAATATGTAAGCTCCGCATTCTGCATAAGCTCTCTGTGTTCAGCAAGAAAATTCTTGATACCGCTTATGTCACGGCTGATACTCTTAGTGCAGACCCCGTATTCGTCCGCAAGGCTGTTGAGGGAGATAGCCTCCCCCCTCAGCGCCCTCATGAAGATTTCAAGCATACGGTCATTTTTTTCGTAGTTCATTTTCTGTTCTCCTGTTTACTTTTTATGATGCCATCATGTCTTTGAGCCCGAACTGTTTCATGAAGTTGGACTCAACGATTTCCAGCGTCTTTTCATCAATTTTTGTGACTTCCTTGTCGGTCAGTACCCATGATTTGTCTATGGGGTTCAGCTGCTCCGCCAGTATGTACTGGTTCTGGTACTTTACATGGAACTTCATATTTTTCTTCTGAGTCGTGCATGGAATTATGTAAATCAGATCTGAAAAAAGGTTGTTCACGTCGTTGGAAAAAATCAGTCCTTTTCTGATGCCTGCCTGTATGTGGGTACTGCCTTTCAGGTCCTCCGGCACCTGTATCCAGACTATGTTCCCCCGCCTGTAAAGGAAATTTTCGTCGTTCATCATGTTTTCAATTTTTATTCTGTTTTCGGTTTTCTTCTCTTCCTGTGTCATATCAGGACTCCCTTTCTGTTTGGTTTACAAGTATATTATACCACACCTGCCGGACAGATGTCTGTCCTTTTAAAAACTTTTTCAGAAAAAGAAATTCCCGATATACTTTTCAGTCAGGTATATCGGGAGTATTATTTTAAAGATTTACAAATACATCAGTTTCAGCTTTGAGCGATGAGGAAATGTTTTTGTTTACATCCATTTTGTCAGTGATTCTGTTCATGTCGTCAACGAGAATATTTGTCCTTTCAGATACCATGTTAACGCCCTTTGCACTTTCATTTACTGAATGAGCAATACTGTCAATTGACTCGGATATCTGAGTCATAGAATGCTGAAATTCGATAATTCTCTCGTTAAATTC
>CAMCMW010000110.1 GCA_945876155.1 uncultured Ruminococcus sp.
TTTCAAGATCTGACTCATGGGTTTCTGTGCTTATTATTTCATCATCAAAATCAGTGTCCCAGTCTTTATTTTTAACCTGTGGTATATATTTGATAAGGTCACGAAGCCTGTTTCTGATAAGTTCAAATTCATTTATTCCTGCTGTTTCAAGATAGCTGGTATTTATAATCTGCGAAATAAAATCAAGCTGTGCCTTTACTTCCGGTATTGTCGCAACTGTTGACACAGCCCGAAGTTTTGCTTTCAGTTCACTGTATCCTCTCGTATACTTCTGACCAGCTACGTATCCAAGTTCAATGGCATAAAGCAGCGCATCAAATCTGATTGCATTAATTTCGTCTTCATACGGCAAAATCAAAGGTGAAAGTTCTTCTTCAAGACGCTGTAAATCAGGCGGCGTTAATGAAACATAGTTTTCCTTGTCAGCATATAAATCAACAACTTTCAGATGCTGCTTTACTGCAAAATTATCCCGGTTCAGTTCCTTGATTTTAGTGGTGATATCATCGATAAGCGTATTTCTGAATGACATCATTTCTTCTGTCTGAAACTTTGAATCCTGCATTTTATAGACCATCTGTACTTTAAGATTAAATATTCTTTCCTGTACAGAAGATGTATTCGGAACTTCTCTTCCTTTTCCGTTCATACGGAAAAATTCAAAGTTTCCGCAGAAATCAAATATATAAAATTCTTTTTTATCCTGACCGTCAAGAAGTCCCGGGCAAAGTCTTGTTCCTCGTCCGATCATCTGCCAGAATTTTGCCTTGCTCATAACTTTTTTGAAGAATACCAGATTCACAACCTCCGGCACGTCTATACCGGTATCCATCATATCTACAGATACCACAATCTGCGGATACTTCTTGGGGTCAGAAAATTCATCAATCAGCGACTGTGCATAATTTGTATAATTGTCAATAACCCGGCAAAATCCGTTTTTCTGTAAATGAGGGTATTCCTCACCGAACACTTCATATATTTTTTCAGCGTGTTTGTGATTCTTTGCAAATATAATTGTCTTGCCGATTTTACTGCCGTATTCGATTTTGATTCCTTTATCCATAAGGATATTCAGAACTTTTCTGATTGTGTCCTTATTGAAAATACGTTCATTCAGCAATGCACTGTCCATATATTCAGGGATTTCCCCGTCTTCATTTACAAACTGTTCTTCATACTGTTCCTTATCTTCTTCGGACAGGTCATCGTAAACAATGCCGTTTTCCATAAGTTTCAGTGTTGTTTCAACCGATACAAAATCAACAAGGTAGCCGTCACGGACAGCCTGTGCAAGTTCATAACCATAGGTCGGCACACCATTTTCAAGTTCAAATATACCGTATGTATTCTTATCAATCTCATCTCTCGGAGTTGCAGTAAGACCCACAAGATTAGCATCAAAATATGTAAATATATCCCTGTATTTTTTATAGATACTTCTGTGTGCTTCATCACAGATTATAAGGTCGAAATGTCCCACTGTATACAGTTTTTGTCCGTTTTCATCCTGCACCGTATCAATCAGATTTATCATTGTCTGATATGTGGAAAATACACCTCGTGCGTTATAGTTCACCTTATCCTCACAGAGATTTACAACAGAAAGATTCGGCAGCAGATTTACAAATGCTCTCTTTGCCTGTGTAACAAGACTGTTTCTGTCCGCAAGGAACAGCACATTCTTCACCCAGCCATGTCTGAGGAGAACATCAACAATTGAAATAACAGTTCTCGTCTTGCCTGAGCCTGTCGCCATTACAAGCAGTGCCTTTCGCCTGTTTTCCTTGTCAAATGCACGGCACACAGCCTGTACTGCTTCTTTCTGATAATAACGTCCTGAAATCTTATCGTCTACACGAACAATGTCAAGATGTGAACGCATGGTCAGCTTGTTGAATTCCTTTTCAAGGTCACGCTTGGAATAGATTCCGCTGACTCTTCTCTCCGGATAATGTGCATCGTCCCAAAGCCTTGTATCAAAGCCGTTTGTCAGGAAGATAACCGGTCTTCTGCCAAATTTCTTTTCAAGTAAATCCGCATATAATTTTGCCTGCTGTCTGCCGACTGCCACATCTTTACAAGTGCGTTTTGCTTCAACAACTGCAAGCGGTTTGCCATCATCACCAAAAAGTACATAGTCAGCATAGCCTGTCCCGCTTTGATTCGGCATTCCTTCAAGTTCATATTCATTATACCAGTCCTTGTCAAGAGTCCAGCCGGCATCAATCAGCATGGTATCTATATAAATCTTTCGGGTTTTATACTCAGAAATGTCAAGCGGTTTCGGAACATATGTATGTGCTTTTTCCTCACGCTGAATTGTAAGCTGCTTTTTAAGAGAAGCATTCTCTGCTATAAGTGACTGCACGTCAATCTCAGGAATTTCCGGCTGTGCTGCATCTGTATTGGATTTCAGAAGGTCAGGATTCCACGTTTGCGAGGTATAGTTATCTGCATAGAAATATGCAACAAGGTCGAGGAAATAAAAGAGGTTTTCAAGACACAGCTCTGCCTGCTCCTCAGTTACAGTCTTTGAATTGTGTGCTGCATTATTCCCGGCGATTCTGATAAATTCAAGCCTGCGAAGCATATCATTTCCGATAATTTCCTTGAATCCAACGGTATTGATAAGACTGACAAACTTATCCTGATAAGGCATCGTCAAATCATTATCAATTGTATACATCCATTTTACAGCAAATTCCGCTGTTCTTCTTACTGCAATAACACATGATGCTGCATCAATATGATAAAGAGTTTCAGCAACTGCTGCTGAATCGGAAAAACTATGGAATTTTTGCTCACTTTTCAAATAATCAAAATTGGTCATGGTTTAACCTCCTTTTCTCTGTTGATTTTTGTTTCAGCCGAAATATTTCTGCATCAGGCTGTCAAACAACAGCTGTGCCTCGTCAAGCGCTTTCTGCACTGCTTCTTTGGATTTTTCGGTTTGTTTTACAAAGTCGGCGAATTGGTTTTGGAGTTCGATTGGTGGTAATAAAATTCTTGTTTTCTTTATTTCACCAAGATGTAGATTAGGTACTCCTATACCCTTTATACTTCTGTCAAATTGTCTTTTTGTCTCATAAGAATTGATAACACATTTGAAATAAACAGGATTAATTATTTCAAGTGGTCTCAACAAGGCTAAACTAACATATATATCAAATATTTCATCAGTGTCATTTACTGCAGCCACGCCATAATTCACACCGTTTTTTGACATTAAAATATCATTTCTTTGTGGCTTTAAAGTTGCATATAATTTCTCATGTAATTCAGCTGGAATATATTTTATATTATCCCAATCTATTTTTTGTGTCATTACATCTTTTGATGATAAAAACTTAAAGCCATTTTCATTATCTTCGGTATATATAGGTGTTTGGTGTGTTCCGTCTTTGATGATAGAACAAACGTCTTCAATGCTAACAATATCATATCTATTGCAGTTATCTTGAAGTGTTCCAAACATCTCAACAAATCGGGCTTTGACGAGTTCGTCAAGCTTTTTTAATTGAGTTTGGCGGTGGGTGATGATTGATTGGAGTTTGTCGAGAGTGGAAACAATTTGCTTCTGAATAATAGTCGCAGGAATCGGTACTTCGAGTTTTTTTAATTCCGTTTTATTAAACTTTTTCATTGAAGTACCAGAAGAAATTGACATCAATTTTTCGTAGCCTACTTTGGAGAGAAAAAAATAATAAAGATAATCACGCAAGCCATCATTGGCTGTTTTTATCATTACAGAATTTGATGCCAATGTCATCGGTCGATTCAGATAGGGTACTTTAAATACTTTGCCAATAGAACCGATATTGCTTAAAATCAACTCTCCGCCAAAGAGATTTGAATTGTGTAAAAACTCATACCCATGTTGATCAGTATATGTTAGTCCTTTGGTAAACCCATTAGAAAAATCAGCGGTCTTTACCATCAACGCATAATTTTCTTCATTTGTGATAAGAACATTTTCTTTTAAAGCAGCAAAACTTCCACTGGCAACATAGTCTGTTATTTTTTCGCATACATCTCCAAGTTTCAGCATTTCTCGTACAATCATATATGATTATCTGCAAACCCAATTTACCGGTTTGCTTTTCCTTTCCTGTTATTCTCCGAGCATACGCTGAAGTTCTGCCATTTCAGCAGTAATCTGCTCATTAAGACGGTTCAGCTCTGCCAGAATCTCACTTGTGGGCGGATATTCCACAGCAACATACTCTGTTTTCTTATACTTGTTTATCGACAAATCATAGTCATTGTCTGTTATCTCCTGAGCAGACACAAAGAAACTCTGCTGTGTGCGTTCCCTGTCTTTTTCATTGTCCGGATTATGAAAACGTGCCACAATATCCGGAATATCATTTTCCGAAACCGGTGAACGCTTATCATCAAGGGAAAATCCGTCTGCTTTCATATCATAGAACCATACATTATCAGTTCCGCCGTAGCCTGTTTTTGTAAATATAAGCACAGCTGTTGATACTCCTGCGTATGGTTTGAATACACCACTCGGCATTGAAATAACTGCTTCCAGACGATTCTGCTCTATCAGTTCCCTGCGGATATCTTTATGCGCTTTTGATGAGCCGAACAGCACGCCGTCAGGAACGATACAGGCACAGCGCCCGCCCACTTTCAGCATTCTCAGGAACAATGCAAGGAATAGCAGTTCTGTCTTTTTGGTCTTGCATACTTTCAGCAAATCAGATGAAACTGTATCCGCATCAAGACTCCCCTTAAAAGGCGGATTGGCAAGAATTACAGAGTATTTTCCTGTGTCAGTATTCTGGTCGGAAAGGCTGTCACGATAGTCAATATTAGGATTGTCAACACCATGGGTCATCATGTTCATTGCGCCAACCCGGAGCATGGTTCTGTCCATATCGTAGCCATAGAACATATCGTTATTGTAATGTGCCTTTTTATCCTTTTTATAGAAAATCTCATCGTGATATTTTTCTTTCAGATATTCACCTGCTGATACGAGGAATCCGGAAGTACCGCAGGCTGGGTCACAAATGGTATCATCTGGTTTCGGGTCAAGCAGTTCCACCATCATGCGAATGATGTGACGAGGTGTGCGGAACTGACCGTTTACGCCGGCAGTAGAAAGCTTTGCAAGCAGGCTTTCGTACACGTCACCCTTGGTGTCAGTTTCTATCTGCTTTGCCATATCCTGATAAAGTCCGTCCAAAGCGTCTACAATCTTTGAAAGAAGCTGCGGTGTGGGAATCTTGAATATGGCATCACTCATATATTTGGAATATGTGCTTTCCTTGTTTCCATGGAGATTTTTGATAAACGGAAAAATCTCCGTCTGCATCAGTTCATACATCTTCTCCGCAGGCAAATCCCGGAACACAGACCATTTATATTGTTCGTGTCCCTCAAACATACTGGTATATGGCAGCTCAAGCATTAAACTGCTCTTAGCTTTTTTCGTATCGACATCATCAAGGTCATGAATAAACATAAGATAAGTCATCTGTTCCACAACATCCAGTGGATTAGTAATACCGCCAGTCCAGAACATTTCCCAGATCTGGTCAATTTTGTTTTTCAGTTCTCCTGTAAGCATACTTCACGCTCCATATTTATCACAGCATTATACCGCCGTTTTGAATCATAAATTAATTATAGCATTTTTCCATAAAAAATTCAATCCCCGTGAGCGGTTTTTTGTATTCTGTGCTAATTTTATTATATCACAACAACTTTTCAAAAGTTATTCTGCATCAATAAATATTTTCATTTTCTAATATCCTCACATCTTCAACAACGTCCAAAGAAATCTCCATACCTTCCGGAAACTTCATTTTCCTGTCACCCATGTCCAGAA
>CAMCMW010000111.1 GCA_945876155.1 uncultured Ruminococcus sp.
GGGGGCAAAGCCCCCTTGTCGCCCTCCGCAGAGGGCGAAACTCTCTAAAGCCGCCGCTCAAAGAAGACAAAACAAGTAAGAATATCAGCCAAAGTATGCTATGTAAAAAGACACTTATTCACGGCGGCTTTTTTCATTTAAGAGCAAAGCGATTTAAATGACCCGCCGTAAGGCGGCAAAAACTAAGGGTATAAATCAAATAAAATTCCAATGGTGTATAAACGGGCTGTCGAGGGCGCCAGCCCCTACAAAAATGCTTGCATTTTATCTCCCATAATGTTATAATAAAATCAATAAACTGCGAAAGGAGTATTATTTCGTCTGTCGAAATAATGATTTTTAATATGCTGAGTGATATCGAAATTGCGCAGGGCGCAAAAATGAAACCTGTTATTGAAATCGCTGAAAACATGGGTATCAGCTCTGAGGACGTTGAGCCTTACGGTCACTACAAAGCAAAGCTTTCTGAGGCTTTGTACTCTAAACTTGCTGACAAGCAGGACGGTAAGCTTATACTTGTTACAGCTATCAACCCGACCCCTGCCGGAGAGGGTAAAACAACCGTCAGCGTAGGACTTGCACAGTCCATGCACAAAATCGGCAAAAACGCCGTTTTAGCACTGAGAGAACCTTCTCTCGGTCCTGTTTTCGGAATCAAGGGCGGTGCTGCCGGCGGCGGTTACTCACAGGTGGTGCCTATGGAGGACATAAACCTGCACTTTACCGGTGATATGCACGCTATTACAGCGGCAAACAATCTGCTTTGTGCGGCTGTGGACAACCATATGCAGCAGGGCAATGAACTGGGTATCGACCAGAGAAGAATACTCTTCAAAAGATGCCTTGACATGAATGACCGTGCGCTGAGAAATATCGTTATCGGCATGGGCGGAAAAATCAACGGCGTTCCCCGTGAGGACGGTTTCCAGATAACAGTTGCGTCTGAAATCATTGCTATTCTCTGACTTGCCTCAGACCTTGATGACCTGAAAAAGAGAATCGGAAATATCCTTGTTGGATACAAGTATTCCGGCGAACCTCTCTATGCAAGAGAACTGGGTGTTCAGGGTGCTATGACTGCACTCCTCAAGGACGCTTTAAAGCCTAACCTTGTCCAGACTCTTGAAAACACTCCTGCCCTTATCCACGGCGGTCCTTTTGCAAATATCGCTCACGGCTGCAACTCACTCAGAGCAACAAAGCTTGCCCTTAAACTGGGTGACTACTGCATTACTGAGGCTGGTTTCGGTTCAGACCTGGGCGCTGAAAAGTTCTTTGACATCAAGTGCCGCTTCGGCGGTCTGAAACCGGACTGCGTTGTACTGGTTGCAACAATCAGAGCGCTTAAATATAACGGCGGTGTGGCTAAGGCTGATTTGCAGACTGAAAATACCCAGGCACTGGAAAAGGGTATCGTAAATCTCGGCGTACACATTGAAAATATGAAGAAATTCGGTGTACCGGTTGTTGTGGCTATAAACCGTTTTCACACAGACACTGACGCTGAAGTAAAAATCGTTGAGGACTTCTGCGCAAAAATGGGCGTTGAAGTTTCCATGACCGAAATATTCGCCAAAGGCGGAGAGGGCGGTAAAGACCTTGCTCAGAAGGTTGTTTCCACAATCGAAAACAAGCCGTCCAATTTTGCACCGCTTTATGACGAAAAGCTTTCTATCAAGGAAAAGCTTGATATAATTGCCCGTGAAATTTACCGTGCTGACGGCGTTATTTACACATCTGCCGCTGAAAAAGCTCTTGCTGAAATCGTATCACTGGGATATGACAACATTCCTGTATGCGTTGCAAAGACACAGTATTCACTGTCAGATGACCCGGCTAAGCTGGGTAAACCAGAGGGATTCAAAATAACTGTACGTGACCTGAAACTTTCAGCCGGAGCAGGATTTGTTGTTGCACTGACCGGAAATATCATGACAATGCCTGGTCTGCCTAAGAAACCGGCTGCGCTGAATATCGACTGTGACAACAACGGAAATATCACAGGTCTGTTCTGATATGGACGAAAATACCGGTTTGCCGGAAAGCACTGTTTCGGGTGCTGAAACGGAAAGTGAAAACAGCGGACGAAAATTTACAATTGCGGTTATCGTTATTGTGTCCGCTGTTATGCTTTATCTTGTGTACCACCTGTTTTCGTTTATATTTAACGGCTATGATACGGAAGTGAAAAGAGAGTTTTCGCAGTACGAGGAAAGCGTTATTCTTTCTGAAATTCAGGCTGTACTGCCGGAAAATTCTGTAATAGATAAGGCAAAATATACTGGCGGTAAAGCTCCTGTTCTGATGGTCTGGGTTGAGGGCATTGACGACGGCATGGATTTTATGGAGAATTACACCTGTTTTGACTCCATGGACTACAAAACTGTTTCAATTGCGCTGAGTCAGACCCAGTCGGCAGCGGCAAGATATTACACTGTTAAAAAGAACGGTGACGAAAAGCCGGCGGAATGTTATCTTTACAAGTCGGAGGAAAATGACAGCTGGACTGCGTACTTTATTGAAAATGACGTTACTGACAGCAGTATAAAGGAAATATTTTTTGAGGAAGATGAATGATGAGGGTAGTAACCGGAAGTCCGGAAGAAACAATTGCATTTGCGGAGAAAATTGGCTCGATGCTGAAAAAAGGCGATATCATTGCATATAAGGGCGGACTGGGTGCCGGAAAAACCACCTTTACAAGGGGACTTGCAGCTGGTCTTGGACTGAAAGACGAGGTGACTTCGCCGACCTTTGCCATTGTAAACGAGTATCACGGCAAAATAAACCTTTATCATTTTGATATGTACAGGATAATGGACTCCGGCGAGCTTGAGGCGACTGGTTTTTACGATTATCCACAGGAAGAAAGCGTTTTTGCTGTTGAGTGGTCGGAAAACATTGAGGATATCCTGCCGCCGGAAACCATTTACATTACAATTGAACGCATTGACGATGAAACCCGTGAAATAACTGTTGAGGGAGATGAAAGATTTGCTGACACTGGGAATTGAAACCTCCGGTAAAACTGCGTCTGCCGCCGTTATGGAGGACGGCGTTATGCTGGGGCAGACTTCTGTCCTGACCGCTAAAACTCATTCGCAGGTCATTCTGCCTATGGTCAAAAAGCTGATTGCAGACTGCGAAAGGGACATAAAGGACGTGGGACAAATTGCTGTGGGGGCTGGTCCGGGTTCGTATACCGGAATCAGAATCGGTGTTGCGGCGGTAAAGGCTATGGCGTTTTCGCTGGGTATTCAGTGCTGCGGAATCTCAACCCTGGAGGGACTGGCTTATAATTTCCCCGCTGACGGTATCGTGTGTCCGGTCATGAAAGCAAGGCAGAACCTTGTCTATGCGGCGGTGTTCCGTTTCTGCAATGGCGTGGCTGAAAGGCTTGCTGAGGATATGATTATTGAGAGTGAAAAACTTGACAATATACTCAGAGGATATAATGAAAAAATAATACTGACGGGAGATAGTACGGAGAGTTTTGCCAGTGAATTTGCAAATCCGCTTTACGGACTTTCACCGGTACACCTCAGAAATCAGAATGCTGCCGGAATATGCCTTGCGGCGGAAAATCACGAGTTTTATTCTCCGGAAAAACTGGAGGCAAGCTACTTGCAGCTGGTGAAAGCTGAAAAAGATTTAATTAAATCACAATCATGTTGATTTTGACGGTTTTGTATGATATAATATATTTATAAGTTGGCGTATTCGTGCAGAATGCCCACAAAATAATTTTAAAATGGTGATAGAAATGATAGCAATAGGCAGTGACCACGCCGGTTACAATTTAAAGACTGAAATAATTGAACAGCTTAAAGCGAAAAATATGGTTATACTTGACGTCGGCTGCAACGGTGAATCCTGTGATTATCCGGATATTGCGGCTGAGGTGGCAAAAAACGTCGCAGAGGGAAAGTGTGAAAAGGGTATTCTTATCTGCGGTACAGGAGTTGGAATGTCAATTGCCGCAAACAAGGTAAACGGAATCAGGGCGGCGCTTTGCGCTGATTACTTTACCGCAAAGTACACAAGAATGCACAACGACTCAAACATTCTCTGCATGGGCGCAAGAACTATCGGTCCGGGAACGGCGGCAGAGATAGTTGACGTTTTTCTCGATACAGAATTTGAGGGCGGACGCCACCAGAGAAGAATTGACAAAATCAAAGACATTGAAAACAGTAATAAAAAGGAGTAATAATTATGGCAGGATTACATTTAATAGACCATCCGCTTATTCAGCACAAAATTTCACTTATGAGAGACAAAAACACAGGTGCAAAGGAATTCAGAGAACTGGTTTCCGAAACAGCCATGCTCATCTGCTACGAGGCTACGAGAGATCTGCCGCTGAAAGAGGTTGAAATCGCAACTCCTCTTGCGGTTGCAAAGACAAAGATAATTTCCGGAAGAAAGCTTGCGTTTGTGCCTATTCTCCGTGCCGGACTGGGCATGATAGACGGTGTTACAAACATGGTTCCGGCTGCGAAAATCGGTCATATCGGAATGTTCAGAGATGACGAAAACTGCAATGTTACAAAGTATTACTGCAAGCTGCCGGACGACGTTGCCGAGAGAGATGTAATTGTTGTTGACCCTATGCTTGCCACAGGAAATACAGCCGTTGACGCTATTTCCGAAATCAAGGCGGCAGGAGTGAAGAACGTCAAGTTCATGTGCATTATTGCGTCACCCCAGGGTATTGAGCGTTTACAGTCGGCTCACCCCGATGTGGATATTTACTGCGGCGCAAAGGACGAGGGGCTTGACGAAAACAACTATATTGTTCCGGGACTTGGTGACGCCGGAGACAGAATTTTTGGTACTAAGTAAAATTATCGCCTGCTGATTGGGGTCAGCAGGCGATTTTCATTTTTTCTTTGAGGACTTTTCTTTTATCTTGATTTTCAGTTCGGTCAGTGCGTTGTTGAATTTAGTTGACCTTGCACGGGGGTGCGCATTGATAAGGTCCTTTTTAAGAAAATTCAGACGTTCGGAAACACTGATGCGCTCAGACTGGAGCTGCTGGATTTTCTGCTTGATACTCTCAATGTGCGGATTTTCTTCGGCATTTTCTTTGAGCTTTGCATTAAGCTGTGTGATTTCCTCACGAATTTCGGTCATACGTTTCAGAATGTTGTTGACATCAATTGCGGACTTGGCAGAAATGATAAGGTCAGCAGCGAAAATAACCAGGAAAACAATATCAATAACGGTTATCAGCGTTGAGTCCAGCTTGAAAGCAAGCGGTTCAATGTGGATATGCACCTTGTAATTCACAAGCAGGGTCATAAATCCCCACATAAGAGTAGCCTCAGCACAGATTCTGCCGGAAATATTGTAGCAGCAGTCACTGTAATCCCAGTAGCGTGTCTTGAAGAGCAGTTCCATCAGCCAGCCGGTGACATACTCCATAAGCGTTGCCGCAAGAGCGCCGCAGACGAACATTTTGACCGGGTCGTGCATGAAAGGCTTGCCGGCAAGTATCATTATAACTGCGCCAAACCCATAAATCGGCAGAAATGGACTTCGCAGAAATCCTCGGTTTACAAAGTGCTTTTCCTGGAGTGAAACTAAAGCAGTTTCAAAGCACCAGCCGAAAAAGCAATAGATAAAGAAAAAGAATGTCCACTGAAAAAAGCTGTAATCAGGCATTATAAGACCACCCTTTTATTGAAATATTATAAGTAAGATTATACTTTAAATATGAGTACAAGTCAAATAAAAAGCGGATTGTTGTAGAAATATGTTGCTTTTTATCAATTTTTATCTGCAAAACTGTGCAACCCTCCAAATCGACAAAAAAGCGTTGACAAAGGGGAAATGTCGTGATA
>CAMCMW010000112.1 GCA_945876155.1 uncultured Ruminococcus sp.
GTGCTGCTAACATCGTTCCTAACTCAACAGGTGCTGCTAAGGCTATCGGTCTTGTAATTCCTGAACTCAAAGGCAAGCTCATCGGTTCTGCACAGAGAGTTCCTGTTCCAACAGGTTCTACAACAATCCTGACAGCTGTTGTTAAGGGCAAGGACGTTACAGTTGACGGCATCAACGCTGCTATGAAGGCTGCTGCTTCTGAGTCATTCGGCTACAACGAAGACGCTATCGTTTCTTCTGACGTTATCGGCATGAAGTACGGCTCACTCTTCGATGCTACTCAGACAATGGTTTCAAAGATTGCTGACGATATGTATGAAGTTCAGGTTGTTTCATGGTATGACAACGAGAACTCATACACAAGCCAGATGGTTAGAACAATCAAGTACTTCGCTGAACTGGGCTAATCAACTAATAGCTTAAGAAATATAAAGGCGGCTCTGAAAATGAGCCGCTTTTGTTATACAGGGGGAAAATATGAAATACAAAATACTGCTTGTAATCAATATTCCTTTCATGTTTTTCTGCGAAGGAGCAATTATATATGAACTGGTATTTGCTGACAAAGCCAACAAAATAACGGTTGCATTAGCAGCTGTTCTCTTTGTAACTGTTTCAGTGGTACTTTTAAGAATCAGACCAGATTACTCCTTAGCTGACAAGGAAAAGTATGCTGATAAATACAAGGACACCATAGGCGACGCTTTTAAGAATGACCGCAAAAGCTTTAAACAGCTGATACAGGCAATAGTCCACTTAAACTACCATGAATACAAAAAGGCGATAAAAAAGCTTGACAGGCTTGCTGAAACCTCCTGTGCTGAACCCTGTGACTACTCAGCAGTCCTCGCCATTAAAGCGCTTTGCCTTGAGGCTCAGCAGCTGAACAATGCCGCAATAGAAACCTATGAGGAACTTTTGATGTATGATAATTCCTGTTCAGACGCATGGTTTAAACTTGGATTTCTTTACAGTCAGAAAGGTGAGTCAGTAAAATGCGAAAAAGCGTATCTCAACGCAATACGCTGTAACCCGGAAAACGCTCTTGCGTACAACAACATTGCCATATTGTATTTCAGACGTGGAGACGCCGAAAAGACCCTTGAATACGCTCTCCGTGCAATTGAACTGAAACCGGATATGTATCAGGCAATGAGTGCGGCGTCGATGGCTTATAAAATGCTTGGTGATTACGAAAACTCCGAAAAGTATTTCAGGCTTTTTTGCATTAACGGCGGGGATTCTGATGCGCTGAAAAAATCACTTGAAAAGGTGGAAGTGTAAGGCAGAATTAATACATAAATACACAAAACAAAAACCCCCCGTAAAGGGAGGTTTTTGCCATGATATAGGGATTATTGGGGATTTTTAATTTAACGCTGGGGTAAACGTTAAATTGAAGACATACTCATTAATGAGTATGTTTGTATTATATAATCCGTATGTGAAATCCCTGTGAAAACAACTTGAAAGAAATCGGAAATTGTTTTTTTACTTTTTCTTTTCTTTTTCGTCATCTTCCGACAAATCGTCGGGTAGAATATCGCTTATCTCAAACCAGAATGTCGAACCAGTTCCAATTACACTGTACACGCCGAAGTTGTAACCGTGTTTTTTCAGAATAGCCTTGACGATTGAGAGTCCGAGACCTGTTCCCACTACTTCACGCTTGTGGTTTTCGGAGCGGTAGTACTTGTCAAAAATAAGACTTATCTTGTCCTGAGAAATACCCTCACCAGTGTCTGAAACCTCTATTCTTACGCAGTCCGGCTTGTTAATCTGGCGGACAAACACCTGCTTGTCGTCACCGGTATAGTTGATAGCGTTGTTTATCAGATTGTAAATAACCTGCTGTATCTTTATAACGTCGCACTTCACCATAACGTCCTTGTCCGGCTGGTAGTGAATGTTGTAGTCAGACTGCTTTGATATGCCCTTATACCTTGCAATTATACCGTCCAATACCTCGGTAATACTGAACTCGCTGTAATTCAACTTCTGATTGCCGTCCTCCAGCTTTGAAAGGTCGAGGATATCGTTTACAAGCTGTGCAAGACGGTCGGTTTCCTCGATGATGATTTCAAGGTGTTCGTTCCTCTTTTGCGGATTGTCACCGGAAAGGTCTCTTATCATCTCCGCATAGGCTTTAAGCATTGTCAGCGGTGTGCGCAGGTCGTGGGACACGTTTGCGATAAGGTCACGCTGCATGGAGTCCACCTTTGATATCTCCTGTCCGGCATAGGTAAGAGTGCTTGCAAGCTGCTGTATTTCAAGGTATCCGCCCCCCTCAAACTTCGTATCATACTTCCCTGCCGCCAGCTGTTCTGCGGATTTGGTAATGCGTGTGATAGGGTCGGCAATTCTCCTTGACATAAAGAATGATATGATAAGTCCTAAAACCAGCAGATAGAAGGTTATTATAACAAGTTGCTTTTTTATGATTGACGCAGTTGAACCGATAGGCGCAAGAGGAGTGTTTATAACAAGATACCCCTCCGGGTCGTCCGGACTGCCGATAGTCGACACCATAATAAGCGTGTCACTGTTAATGGTATTATTGAACTCCTTGAAATACAACGCCCTTTTACCGCTTTCTTTCAGCTTTTGTATAAACTGATAGCAGATATTATTAGGACCGTGTATCAGACAGTTTCTGCCCATAACGTCCTTTGAGTAAAGGGTTCTGTTGTACTTGTCGGTTATCTCAATGCAAAGGTCGTTGTTGATTGCCATGTTGGTAAGCAGGGCACTGTAGTCCTCTTCGCCATAGTGTTCAAGAATGGTCACTGCTTTCTGCTTGACGTCTGAAATCTTCATTCCCTCATAGAAATTCTCCAGAAAGACTATCTGAAACAGCCACAGAAGTATAAATACCACCGCAGTAAAGAACATGAAGTACTGCCATATTTTAACTTTAAGGCTGGCGCAGTGATGTTTAGTTCTGACCGTATTCAAATTTATATCCCATTCCTCTCAGAGTAACGATAAATGTTCTGTAAGGTCCAAGACTGTTCCTGAGCATTTTTATGTGGGTGTCAACAGTACGGTCGTCACCGAAAAAGTCGTAGCCCCAGACTTCCTCCAGCAGTTTGTCTCTTGTAAGGGCAAGATTCTTGTTCTTGACGAGATAGAAAAGCAGGTCGTATTCCTTCGGGGTCATGGACGCTTTTTCGCCGTCAACGTACACTTCTCTTCCGGCAAGGTCGATTTCAAGACCGTCAAATTTAAGCTTTTCCGGAATTTCGCTTGCCGGACGGGTATTTCTCTTGATTACCGCCTTGATTCGTGCCATAAGCTCCTTCGGAGAAAAGGGCTTTACAACGTAATCATCAATACCCAGTTCAAAGCCGAAAAGCTTGTCGTACTCCTCGCCTCTTGCGGAAAGCATTATGACAGGAATAGACTTGTACTTTTTAATTTCCTTGCAGGTTGAAAAACCGTCCAGCTTAGGCATCATTATGTCCATGACAATAAGGTCGTAGTCGTGGTTTTTCACAAGCTCCACAGCCTCCATGCCGTTTTCAGCCTCTGCCACCTCGTAGCCCTCAAATTCTGCATATTCCCTGACAACTCTGCGGATATTTGCCTCATCATCTACAATAAGGATTTTGCTCATAATATTTTACGCCTCCTGTTTTTTGTTTTGTTTCAGGTATATTATACTATATAATTGTGAATATTCTGTGAAAGGTGAAAAATAATTGTGTTGATTTATAAAAATTTTACGTGTAGGGGCGACCATTGGTCGCCCGATAAAAAATTGTTCGGTATCACGGGCGAGCAGTGCTCGCCCCTACAAAAAGCTGTATTTTGCAAAAATTGATTTCCGTGCGTAAATTTCATATTCTATTGACAAATTAAATAAAAATTGGTATAATAGCATTATCAGCTTAATTGATTTTAAACAATAAATTCATGTAAAATCGATAATAAAAATATGTAATATATAAATTGAAAGGACGGTCAAAGGAGTATGAAAAGAAGAATTGGTATTCTCACAAGCGGTGGCGACTGCCCCGGTCTTAACGCAACAATAAGAGGCGTGGCAAAAGCCTGCTACGAAATGATGGGAGAAGATAACGTCGAAATTATCGGTATCGCCAACGGTTACTACGGTCTTATCAACAATCTCTGCCGTGAAATGCACCCGGACGAGTTTTCAGGTATTCTCACAAGAGGCGGTACTATTCTCGGTACAAAGCGTCAGCCGTTCAAGATGATGCAGGTAATCGGCGAAGATAACGTTGACAAGGTAAAAAACATGAAGGAAACCTACAAAAAGCAAAAGCTTGACTGTCTGCTCACTCTCGGCGGAAACGGTACTCACAAGACAAGCCAGCTGCTTTCAAGTGAGGGGCTTAACGTTATAGGTCTGCCAAAGACTATCGACAACGATATTTTCGGCACAGACGTTACATTCGGTTTCCACTCAGCGGTTGACATTGCCACAGACGCTATCGACAGACTTCACACCACCGCCAACAGCCATTCAAGAATACTCCTTTGCGAGATAATGGGAAACAAGGCTGGCTGGCTCACTCTCAATGCCGGTATTGCCGGAGGCGCTGATATAATCCTTATCCCTGAGATTCCTTATGACATTGACAAGGTTTGCCAGTCAGTAATAAAGAGGAGCGAAAGCGGTAAGAACTTTTCTATCGTAGCAGTAGCCGAGGGCGTTTTTGACAAGGACGAGGCTGCCATGAAGAAAAAAGAAAGAGCAAAGCGCAGAGCAGAGGCTGGTATAGTTACTGCCACAAACAGAATTGCCGCACAGATTCAGGAAAAAACCGGGCTCGAAACAAGAGCCTGTGTTCCCGGACATATGTTAAGAGGCGGAAGTCCAAGTGCTTATGACAGAATACTTGCTACCCAGTTCGGCGTTCATGCCGCAAAGCTTATCTCACAGGGCAAATACGGCAGAACTGTTGCCAAGATAGGCGGTAAGATTACCTCAAACAAGCTTGAGGATATCGCTGGTAAGACTAAGTTTGTTTCCCCTGACGACCAGCTGGTTACAACTGCGAAAAATCTCGGCATTTCATTTGGTGACTAAACATAAAAGATTATATTGCAGAACCGTTTCTGACGATTTGTGTCAGAGGCGGTTTTGTGCTTTAATACAGATTATAATTTGTAGGGGACGGCGCCCACGACGTCCCTCTGATTTTCTGCATAGCTGCCGGTCGTGCAAAAAAGAAACATATACCTTAAAATGAACAACGAATTGTCCTGTCTGGTCACAGACCGGGCTGTCGAGGGCGCCAGCCCCTACAGAAAGTTTATGTCTGACATAGTTTATTTTAACGTAACAGCAAATTGTACAAGTCCGGTTTTTATTGATTTACCGTCAGTTTCAAAGAAAAAAGTGGTGTATTAAACAAAAATTCAGTCATGTTTTCGTCATTTTGCACAATTAAAATATCTGTCAAATTAACCAGTAATTCAAAAACATGACTTTTTAATTTGTGAAAAATCAATCGTAAAAATCCAAAAAATCTTTATTTTACTGCGAAATTTGCGATTTTTTACAGAAAAAACAAATTGAAACTCAAAAAAAATCTACACTTGGGCAATTGACTTTAAAATCCGGCTGTGATATAAATATAATATACCAAAAAAGTAAAGATAACATGCTATAATCATATTTATTTTGAAAACAAAACAGGAGGATTACTTATGACTTACGAAGAAATCGTTGCGAAAGCAAAAGAAGAATTAGGCTCTGCTGATGTCAGCAACTACGAAGGACACCTGGCTTTACAGATTAACATAACTGGTGAAGGCCACGGTGCTTTCTACGCTGAGATCCGTGAGGGCAAGCT
>CAMCMW010000113.1 GCA_945876155.1 uncultured Ruminococcus sp.
TTTCGTCTTTTCTCCTTATGACAATTACAGAACATATAGAGCCAATAAGCATCACATCACAGCTTATTCCTAACATCACACTGAACAATTCACTCGGCTCGGAAAACTGAATCGTTGAACCGAAAATCACATTTACTATAAATAAACCAAACCAATCTACCGCTATTGACACTACTGCTGTAGAAATAAGAAGCTTAATCTTTTCCTTTACGCCTCCCTCATATAGTATACAAATCAGAAAACTCAAAATAATCGTTTGTATTACATTTGCGGGAAAATCTGCACGGCCTATTTTTATAATATACTGAAAAAAGAAATCATGCAGCAGAATTGCAATACAGATTATTGATACATTTACTGCAAATTTTTTCTTTGGTTTTCCTATCTCGCCCCATTGAAATACCATAATGGGAACTTGCATAAAAGTATATATGTAAAATATTATAGAATCAACCATAACTCACCTCCGGAAAGAATTCATAAAACCTTACTGCTATAATCTCTGTATTATCGTATATCTTGTTTCTCTTCCAGTGCATTACTTAACTGCAAAAGCAGTCTCTGAAAAATTATTTTCTTTAGCTATATTCTGCATAAGCTCTTCCGATATCCAGTTTTCAAGTATGCAGACTGCTGCCGGATTTCCGGAAAATACTTCTTCTGCAAATGCGTCAACTATATACTGTTTCATTTTTATACTCCATTTCTGTTCCTTTCGGTTTAGTATTTCAGTGAAGTGTACAACCCTAAAAAATCTGTTTCTGATATTATCCTGATCCGTTCCGGTAAAACAATCACTCAATCCAATGCAAAAACAGCCGGAATTACGTATTTACCGCAATTTCGGCTGTCTTGTGTAAACTTTGCGATTACGCATATTCAAATGGTTCAGGCGCAGTCAGTTTGAGTACGAAACGGGGTTGTTTAACAATATTATCATGATTATGATTCCAAGCCCCACTATTTTGTTGCTATATTATTATAATATACACATCAGCAGATGTCAAGTAAATCTAAAAACAGCATATTATATTACTTAACTCGTGATTGCCATCTTCCAGGACAGCTTTTATTATGTAATTGCATTGCGGCAAGTACATACATCAGTCCTCAATTTCAACATAGACAGATTTAACTGTTTCGCCCTCTTCCATTATTTCTGTAAATTCATCATCAAGCTGAATCATCTGCTCCAAGGTCGCCTGTGTTGCTGTTGCAGCAGCGGCAATGAGAGAATTAAGAGTGGTGTGAAGAGCATTCAGCTGTGGTACAAGCTCTTGTACCTTTTCAATTACACTTCCCACATTCTGCGTATCAATTACCAGATCACTTACTGCTTTATTGGCAAGTGCTTTCATTTTGTTGATATCAGTATTTATAACTGAAACATCATATTTGTATGTGGACATATATGTATACTCCTTTAGTTAGTTGTAACTTCAATATAACTTGAAAGGGTGTCAACCACGCCACCTTTATCAATATTACCATTGTCTAAGGCGTATTTCACATCATTGTAATCTAACTTGGTGGAATGGCGTTCGTCAGCGTTATATTTATCAACTAATTTTTTTAATATCTGCTCATCATAACTAATATTCTGTAAACTAACGCTAAACCCTAATTCATCCCCATAATTATCATGTCTTGTAACTATTCTACATGATTGTATACAAAGTGCCTGACTAATCCTGTCAATTCGGTCCAGTCCCTTTTCATAAGCATCATATGACTTTAAGGAACTAATAACTTTATCAACTTTTTTATTGTTTAACTTCAGATTTTCCAAATCAGATGCAAGTTCAATACCTGGAACAACCTTCTTAACTGTCTGGGTTGCACTTGAAACTGCTTTCACAGGCGGAATTTCTTTAAATCCATCTCCAATTATACTTGCAACTTTTTCCCAGCCCTTCTCATCAATGCTTGAAGGATCCTGTTTAAATTTTTCAATCAATTCAACAAGATAAGAATCTTCTTCTTTTAAATTGTTTATTAGAGTTGTTATTTCATCATTACCATTTTTGTTTGATGAAACGGAGTAGGACTCAAATGTCACTATATCATGGTGAAGTAAATTGTTTGGTTTACCCTTATCATCATAGAGGTCACGAGAGTTAATAATTTCAATTTTGTCATATCCGATGTCAAACCCTATTTCCTCATCAATTGAAATCGTCCGACATTCTTTAGACGCAAAACCATTAACAACCTCTCCAGCGTGATTTAATATCATTTCGTATGGTGAATATTTTTGTGTCCACTCATACTTTTCCAGACTTTCATTCCAGTTATGTTCCAACATATCTTTATATTCTGAACCGTTAATGCTTATTGACATAGGTTGTCCATTACTGTCCACGAAAAGTTTAACATCATAGCTGTATTCAACAGAAGTGACTTGCTCAATGTAATCTGCAACCATATTTCTATTATTACTTGAACCATGCTCTCTGTAATATGTTAAAATAGCGGATAACGCACCGATATCTGCATATTTTTTAGCTGTTCCCTCTCGCATTCCTGAAACGTCAATCAAACTCAATAAAGTCAAAGCATTGTTATCCATTTTCACATATCCGGATTCATGTTGTTCTTTTATTGCCCGAAACATTTCAGCCCCAATACTCCAGCCAGAATTCAACATCATGTTTAATCCCTCTTCAGATAATAAACACTTCATTGGTGTCTCATATCCCGATGTCCCTAACTTATCGCCAAAATATTTCTTAACGTATTCGTCTGGAACCATATCATGCAAATCAAAATCTACACATACATAGAAGCACTCACAGAATCTAACAAAATCTTCCGAAAACGAAGTTGTACCATCGGCGTTATCAATAGTCATAGAATCAATCAGATTTGTAAAAAGCATCATATCTTCATCTGTAAAGAATTCCTTGTCAACCAAACCAGATATCTTTTGCCAGTCATAAGTCTTTTTCCCATTTTCATCAATTATTAAATAATCCCTTATTTTAAATATAATAATATTTGCGGCTAAGTTTCCAGAAATACTTCTATCCAAAAAAGCTGACCCGGATTTACATGATACATTCATAACATTGATCATTCCATTAAGAGCAGAAATAAGTTTCTCAATATCGTCAATCTGTCCTGTCTGTTTTGCCGCATAATTTATGTCTGCTGCACATATACCCTGTCTTGCCTGAAAATAAGAATTCGCCTGTCCCTCAAACACCTGAGAAACATCGTCCAGCGCACGATTCACTGCATTGATTTCCATACGGGAAACAGTATCCACATCATCGAACTGTGATACCGGTTCTGATGGAAGAATAATCTCCGAGATATGCCGCTTACACTCATCCAGTATTGCGGTATTGAAGTTATATGTATCTGTCAGAAAATTGTGATCTGCCATTAGCAATCCGCCTCCTATTTCTGAAGTGAGTTGTGGTCATTCAACTCAGCCTCTGCCAAATAATCGTCAATTACTGTCGTTATATTTTTATTGATATAATCCAGACAGTTCTTTATATCTTCTACATTTCCCTTAAACGAGAGAATGGAATCATGGGCACCGTTTTCAATGAAACCATTTACAGCCAGATCATTGAGAATATCTTTGAATTCGTCAAGTGTTCCGTTAATATTATCAACTTTCGCCTGTATATGCCCTTTTATGTTGTTCCAGTCTTCCGTTACAACTCTTACGCTTTCTGCCATTTTCTCACCCTCTTACATCTGCTGCGACGCAATTTCATACTCTTTTGCCTCTGTTAGTTCGGTACCCAGTTTCTGAAGCCGTGTTTGTCCATTACTTAATTTAGTCTCATATGTTGTTTTTTGTGAATAAGCGGTGTTATATTCTGAATTTGCTCTTCTGACAGCCGTGTCAATCCTTAAAATAATACTGTCCAGTCTCTGCAGTGCAACATTAATCTTATCACTTATCTGCGAAGTTGCCTCTGACTTGATTTCTTTTATGCAGACGCTGGTTTCCTCTAAACCATCAAGATGACTCACGATATATTCCTTCAGATCAGAGTATACGGAGTATGTCTCTTCCAGTATCTGTTTTTTTGCATTCAAATTATTGATTTTGTCTTCAAGCTGCTGCATTTTTGAATTACATCTGTTGATTTCATTCTGACAAGCAGTATTATTTGCTTTCACCGCAGCAATATCAGACCCAATCACTGTTGATGATCTCGGCATAGCACTTCCTCCTTTATTTTTTATGATATACCTTTTCAGCACTTCCTGTTTATGAAGTTCTCAAAAGATACATCATAGCGGAAATGATAATAGTATGAAGATTTTTCATTTCCACTATGTGTATGTGTGAATTGAGCAGCATTGATTACTGACCGTATGCAGCTGCGAGGGTTGCCTGATTCTCGTCCTCTGCATTTGCGTACTTTGTCAGATTTCCGCTGTTGATGTAACACTCGTTTGCGTAAGTTTCAACCTGTGTGAGAATGTTGTTGTTTACAAGCTCCTCAATCTGAGTTTTGATGCTTGAGAAGTCACCGGAAATTTCCGACAGCATCTGACTCAGCTTACCCATTGAATCATTGAACTTTATGAAACTTTCCTCAAATGCTGTTGCCGCACCGCTCACCCATATTCCTTGCATCTGATTCGTAGCCTGGGACAAAGCAGAGGCATAACCTGCAACATTGCTGTTATGTGTGTCAAAATCCTTAACTACCTTTTCCAGCGCAGCAGAAATTGCTGAAAGAGTGCTTTTGATATCTCCGGACTCCTGTGTGAATGCTGTAGAATTTTCCGAAAACACACTTGCTGATGAACGCATCAATTCGGTATCGTTACTTGTGATTGCCATTCCTTTTCACCTCCTCTGACAATAATCATCGCCATCTTAAAAGACAGCATTTATTATGTAATTGCTTTTCGGCAAGTACACACTAATTGTGCTGCGGTGTTTTAATCCTGTACACCTTTGTCATATCACTGGATTCAACATAAAATCCATCTCCTGCCGTAACATCGACAGACAAGCGTTCTCTTTTCTCAGTTATCGGAATTTTCACAAATCCATCGACCACATTACTAGCTGAGAACGGACCAAACAATAAGAAATCAGCTCCAGTATTCTTGATTTTATACAATTTTGGCGCCTTCATCGGAGAAATATCATCATTTACTACATTGGACGCCACAAAAGCAAATTTATAAGCAATATAATCCAAAAGGCTTTCATCAAAAGAAGCCAGCATATCCTTACTGGAATCCTCACAAATCATCATGAGCAATGGTTTCTCATCTAATACTGACATATCGCCATGATTTTCCAGAACAAGTTTTTTTCTTGCCTCAAGCTCTGTTTTCCATTCCTTGCAGATACTTCCCATACGCTCTGAACTCAGTTCATAGTTGGTTACACAGCTGTATTTCTGCGCAGTTTCTGCATATTTCTTAACAGTTGCCTTATCAAAAACAGCAACCTGAACTGGTGCCGCATCAATATTTGCTTCCATGCAGGAAATCATATATCTGATAAAATTGCCTTTGCCCGATTCCGGTGTTCCTGAGATAATCAGATTTAATCCGGACAGATTTATTTCTTTCGGCATCAGGGTGTCGTAATCAAATCCAAGAATCATATGATAAGGTGAGAAATAAGATGAATATTGTATTCTTACTTCTTTTTCCATAAGGAACTCCGGAATTTCCGGAATCAAAGCTGCCTTTTTGTCCGGATACTTAGATTTAATCTCCTCAACAAATTCTTTTATCTTCTCGACTCTCTGGAATTCCTTTTCACCTTCAAAGCTCTGATATAACTGACAATCCAGATTAGTTTTGTCAACAGTAACAATACATCTTCCC
>CAMCMW010000114.1 GCA_945876155.1 uncultured Ruminococcus sp.
AATTATGGAAATGCAATTCGAAGAACAAAAGAAGTCATACAATGCAATCCAGACTATTTATCACAATTTACAAATAATTCAGCATGATATGAAAAATGAATTATTATGTCTTTATAATTTAATTGATAATAATAAAACTAATGAAGCAAAGCTGCATATAACAAATTTGTCTAAAAACAAAATGGATAAGTTTCATGAATATATAAAAACAGGTAACGAATTGATTGATGCGATTATCAACGTTAAGCTTAATTTTGCAAGAGAAAAGAATATTGATGTATTATGTAATATCAATACAGATTTTAATGGTTTTGATGTTGATGATATTATATGCTTGTTTTCAAATGCTATTGATAATGCAATAGAAGCTTGTATAAAACAAAAGGAGAGAAAAATTACGGTCACCATAACAAATAAAAGAAATTATCTGTCGCTATCAGTTGCAAATACAATTAATTCATCTGTTTTAAAACATAATTCAAAGCTTAAAACCACAAAGAAAAATTTTAGACATCATGGACTTGGAACCCAGTCCATGAGGAGTATTACAGAAAAATATGATGGTATGATAGAATTTTATGAACAAGGCAATGTGTTTGTTGTTGATGTAATGATAAAATCATTTGAAAACATACCAAACATGAAGTGAAACATACCAAACACGCATTTTATATTGACTTTATGCAAAAATATGGCTATTATATTGGCAAGAGGTGATTAAATTGATTACCAGACTTTCCAATATGATAGCCAATTTTTTTGTCGAAAAAGGAATAATAAAGTCTGAAGAGCATGAAATATATGTTTATGGAGCTGAAGCTTTGTTTTCAGGACTATCGAATTTATTAATATTAATCATATGTGGTATATTAATGGATGAATTGTTAATAGCACTTTTGTTCTTTTCTGTTTTTAATATAATGAGGAAATATTGTGGCGGATATCATGCTGCTACTCATTTGAAATGCAATTTAATATTTACTTTAAATACACTGACAATACTGTTATTAATCAAGAATTATTCTTTTATAAGTGAATGGCTTATGATTATAGCAATTATTGTTTCTGATATAATAATATTTTGGTTGGCTCCTATTGAAAATGTCAACAAATCTCTTGAAAAATATGAAAAGAAAAAATACAGAAAAATAGCAATTATTTTTTCGATGATTTTTACGATAATTGCAGTTTTGTTAATACCATTTAATAAAATTGTTTCAATTATGATATCATTAACATTGCTTTCTGTTTCATTCGCAATGTTATGTACAAAAATAATTAAGGAAGGAGGAATAGTCGAAAATGAAAGTGAAAAAAATGATTTGTAATTCTGGTGCTAAGCTCATCAAGACAGCAGCAGTCAGTGCATCTAACTCAACATCGTTTATGGCTTTTCATCAGCCAAAGGAACCAAAGGCATTAAAGAACCTTAAGAAATAATAAGGTACATATGCCGAATTAAAACAAAGTTATAACGCAAGCTCCAATGCATTTATGTTTACTTGAAAAGAAATTTCTTTTCACTTTGTAGCTTGCGTTGTAATAAAATTAATTTTTATGGATTGATATTTTGTATCAATCAGAAAGGAAAAAATAATGAATACAAAGTTTAAAAGAATTGCTGCTTCAGTTATGGCAGCAATGACACTCACCATTGGAGCTACAGGTATGACAGCAAGTGCACGTCAGATAAGAGAATTCTCAAGTGTCAGAGCTTATGTAGGTTCAGAAACAAAGGTTTCCAGTAATCCTTTAACTAAAACTGGTTCTGGAAAGGCTGTTTTCAATTATTCTGGCGGAAACGCTTCAGGTGATAATTCAATGGTTACTGCCGTAATAAGAAATTCAAATAAGAGTAATCGTGGTTCCTGTTCTGCTACTAAAGGAACAAGAAAAACATTCTCCACAAGTGCTAGTAAAGGTTATTCATATGATTTGTATGTAGCAAAAACCTATAGTGGTTCTTCTATTCTTGTATCTGGATCATGGTCACCTGATGCATCATAATCTAAAAGTTTGTGTACAGTACGATATGTCATGTCCGTTTCTTTTTGGGAACGGACATGACTATAAATCGCATATATGGAGGACACAATGAAAAAAGTAAAAATAGTTTTATGTTTTTTGTTATCAGTCGTTATTATATCAGGATGTTCAAACGAAAAAAAAGAGAATTCTGTTATATCGGAAATAACAAGCTTAAATCCTTCTGAAATGGAAGAACAGGAACGAGCTGAAAAGGAAGAACAAGAACGTATTGACAATATGTCATGTATCAAAATATCTCATGAGGATTTTGTAAATTCTCTTATCAGCAGCAATAACTTTAAAAAAGAGTCTGAAGATTTATATATGACAACATTATCTTATAAAAAAAGTGATATAATTATAGAAGTTATATATCATGATACAGAAATTTCAGTTATATCTTTTGGTATTGATCCAGCTGTTGTAAAAAATAATTCGGATGACTTAAAAGAATGTCTAAAAAACATTTTTGAACTGCTAAATTACACATACTCTTCAGAAATACCGGAGTTCTTTCTTGACAAATACGAAGAAGAAACAAAAAAATCAGACGAAGCCCATTTGGTAGATCCTTTGATTGGTTGTGAAAACAATGATGAAGGCTGGGGGATCGTATATACATTTCGACCGGAAGTGTGCAATATAGAAATTAGACCATATGATTTATATTGAGGTTAAATATGAAATTAATAACTAAAAAAAGAATTTTTAATATAAGAACAATTATTGCTGTATTAGCACTTCCATTGGTGATGATAATGTCATTTTTAATACAAAGTTCTTGGTTTGATATAATGTTTTTTGATAATTTCAGTGATATACCTGCTGATGAAGTTTCAGTAGCAAAAGATATGTTGATAAATCAGTTACTCGATTGGAATATCTATCATATTCACAGCAATATGTATACGCCGTTATTTTATCCATTGTTTGCTACTCTTCCAGTTATTTTTGCTTCATATGAATGCAAAGGTTATTTACAATATATTTTTTCCCGAAATACATCATATAAGAAAACAATGATTTCAAGATGTATGAAGTATGCATTAACTTCTGGATTTGCCATGATGACAGGATATTGGATTTTTATTATTTTCGGAGCCATTATAGGATTAAGTAATCCAGAATATGATTGCGGTATGCTTATGGATTTTTTTCCTGACATAATGATAAATCATCCTGTATTTGGCGGCATGATACACGGCTTTACAGTATATTTTATTTTTGGACTTGTTTTCGGATTATTTGCAGCGGCAATATCGATAAATACAGAAAAAGGCTTTCTTATCATTCTTATCCCTCATATTTATTATTTATTAGTTGGAAATGTTCTTTCTGCAATTTACAATATGACAGGAGTTTTTTTATTCCAACAGTTTTCACCATGGTATTCCGTAACCGTAACAGGGCAAAACTACTCGCAGTGGTATTCTGTATATTACTCGTTAATACCTGTACTGTTGCTGTCTATTATTTTAATTATTCGGAGATTAAAAAATGAAACCAAAATTATTGATTAACAGATTATTTATATCCACCCTTTGTACAATCGGATATATGGTTATTTTTATGTCAATGGTAAATCTAAAAATATGCGGTTATAATAAACCGATAAATGGTATGCCATGTTATCTTTGCTTTTGGGGAATATTCCTTGTGTATTACTTTTTAATCGGTTCAGGTAAAGCGAATTCTATTGAGTTGGTGAGATACGGAAGTATGCAAAGCTACATACTTCATAAAATAAAAATGACAATTTTTAATAACGTTGTTTACTGCGCAGTATTTACCCTTTTTATTTATATTTACGGGTATATTTCTTTTGGCATAGTAAATATAAAAACTATTGCGGTGTTTTTTTTCGTATGTTTTTTTACGGTATCCCTTATGTCATATATTGTTCTTATAGTATATACTTACTGCGGAGAAAAAGCGGCAGCTGCATCCGCCCTGTTGATGATACTGATAAGCGCTATTCCAGAATTATCATTTTTTATTTCTGTAAGACTTGAAATGGCAGATAATTACTATATAAAACCAATGATGATAATAACGAAAAGTCAAAGTAATATTAGTATATTTAAAGAACTTATTCCTGTTATTGCTATTTGGACAGTTATAGCAGCCATTTTTGGCATCATAATGAAAAATGTAAGAAAAACGGTGTACTGTAATGATTAAAAAAGAAGTATTAATAAATGTTGGTTTATGCATATTGATAACACTGATACATATTATTGTTTACAGCGAATTTAATATGATAGCAAAGAAACAGGATGAAATTATATCAGCCGATTATATCAGATTTATTATATCCGATAAAATGCCGTTTAATATGGCGAATAATAATATACTAAGATTTCTCAGAAGCAACCTGATACTTGAAATAATTCAATTGTATATAATAATGCCGGTTCTCAGAACAGAGCCTGATTATAAAATGACAGAGCTTATATATCATGGCAGTCGTTGCAAATATATATGGCATTACCTGAAAAAAGTGATTTTACGTACAGCATTTATACTCATATGGAATATATTATCCGTTATATTATGTCGGTCAGTATTTAGAATGAGCTTTTCATTTACAGACAAGTTTTGTATTTTTTTATACATTCTTATGATTGGATTTTTGATGATAATAATATCTTCAATTATTATAGTATTTTCAATTAATATAAAAAGATATCAATTAATAGGGATAGATATTGTTGTTATATTTCTTATGCTGACAGCAGATTTGAAAATAAAGAATATTTCGATAATTTATTATGATGATTTATCAAAAATGTCTGGGTCATTTGCAATATATTTAATTATTTGCTGTGTTTTATCAATAGTAATAGGTTTGAAGGGAAGAAAAGTATGAATATTATAAGTTTAGAAAACGTGAATGTGAAGTTAAAGAAGAATGTAATTCTTGATATTGATAATTTAAATATTGAAAAGGGATTATGTACCGGATTTGTTGGAAGGAACGGATGCGGAAAAAGTATGCTTTTTAAGGCAATATGTGGCTTTATAAAATATTCTGGAAAAATAACTGTAAACGGAAATATTATCGGCAGTGATTGTGATTTCATAAAAGACGCAGGGGTTGTAATTGAACAACCGAATTTTATTGGGTATATTACTCCGTTTGAAAATTTAAAAATATTGGCTCAAATAAAAAATACTATAACTCTTGATCAAATTAAAACATCAATGGAGCTAGTAGGCATTGATCCAGAAATGAAAATAAAAAGTTCTGCATTATCTTTAGGAATGAAACAACGTCTGAGAATTGCTCAGGCAATTATGGAAGATCCAGAAATATTAATTCTTGATGAACCTTTTAATGGATTGGATGAGAATGGTGTTTCTGAAATCAGAAAACTCATATTAAATTTTAAGGGTAGTAAAACTATTTTATTAACCAGTCATATGAAAGAAGATATAGAAATGCTTTGCGATGTTGTTTATCATATGTCAGCTGGAAAAATAACAGATAAGATTGTTATAAATGAAGCTGATATTGAATAATAAACTATTTAATTGTTTTTAACCAAAACAATTATCTAATGTAAAAAAAAAGCGGTTGAAAAGTATAACGGATTATTAAAATTCACTCATGATAAGAATATTTTTACGGCAGAAGTGCTTTTATATCTCTCATAATCCTAGAAGATTACAATAAAACTGTAAATTATTACAACTTCTCGCACAATCTGATTTATAAAACTGCATTAAAATGTATTAATTGTAAGAAAAATAACGGTAATGGCTTGATTTATAACTTTTATCAATTGAG
>CAMCMW010000115.1 GCA_945876155.1 uncultured Ruminococcus sp.
TTCCCTCAAAATGCTCATACTGTTTTTTCAGCAGACTGTCAGCATTTTCCCTGCTTTCGGACATACCAGAGGGAAAATCAGTAATGTTCCTTGACGTGGTGTGAATATATATCAGATCCGGCGAAAAGCTTAAAAGCTCCGGATTCCCAAACATTGCGTCCTCCCAGTATTTGTTATATTCCGACTGATAAAATTCCGCCTCAATGCCATTATCAAGCAAAAACAGGTCAAGGACTGAAACAATATCATCAGTAGTCGAACCGCCTAAAACGGCGATTTTTTTCTTTAAGCGTTCGGCTTTGTCAGCCAGCAGTTCCTTTCTGATTTTCTTTCTGTTTTTCAGAATATACCGGCTGTCAAAAGGGTACATCAATTCTTTCATTCTATCTTTTCCTTACTGTGTTCTGATTTGTTCTATACACTCAAAGTTGCTGCCTGTTGCGCTGAAAGTGTTCATAGCAAACAGCAGGTCGGTGATTCCCCACTCGGTAAACTGGGAAATTGCATTCACCTCAAAATATCTTGCATCAACAACATATATGTCCTCAAAAGAACTGGTCAGGCACGGCACAAGTGCATTTCCGTAGCTGTCCTTCACTATGGCAAGCTTTCTGCCGTTACCAACATCTGTATGAACGTGTGTTACCGCAGCGTCAGTACCCATAAATACAAGGTACCAGCTTACAGGGTCAACATTGTCAAGGTTAATAAGCAGACTTCCCTCACGCTCGTTTGTCATATCGGTGTCATAATATGTTGTTGTATAATTGTTTGACGGTATATAATAGGTAAACGTTTCCGGATTGTCTTTCAGGTCGGAGTCGCCGGTATAACCGTAAAGTGTACCCACATAGCCGTCCTTTTCAACTTTTTCATAGCTGCTGAGCTTTGCAAATGGCACGTCCGCCTGTTTCGCAAACTCCTGCGCCGCATAGTATGCCCCAAGCTGTGACCAGTGGTGGTCAGTCCGCTGGTAGATGTCCTCGTCCTTATGCTCCATCAGAGCGCCGTATGCGTCAATGGGCACAACACCGTCAAGGTACTCGTTGATATTGTCAATATTATCCTTTTCACTTGCGGTCATATCCTCATATTTTGTCGGCAGGTAATATGAAACCGGCGTCGGGCAGACCATTGAATAGACGTTTATTCCCAGGTCACGCTTATAGCTGTTCATATACTCCGCATAAGTCTGACCGTTTGAATAACTGCCGCCGAAAAGCATTATACCCCTGTTTTTGTACACAAGAATATTGTTACTTATCTCACCCTCAATGTTTGGGTCGTCGAGAGGGTCTTCTTCCGGTTCGGTCTGAACGGTTGTCTGAACAGTAGTACCGCCAGTAACCTTTGAGTCAGTCACAGGAGGCTGAGTAGTCTTTTCCTTTGGGGTATCATTTTCAGCACGGCTGTCCTGTTTCACCGGAGTGCCGTGAATCTTCACTTCCTCCGACTGGAGTCCGAACCTGTCACGAATTGACGCAGTTATATTTTTAAAGGTTTCACGTCCGGGTACTGTATCGTTGTAAAAAGTTTCAATTCCGGCTGTGAATTTACCGGAAAAGTAGTCCGAAAAAGAGAATTTCGGGAATTTTGCAAGAGTACGATTTTCAATTTCCGAAACCTCCGGTCGCTTCAGAATTATCAGGCACACTGCGATAACCACAAAGGTCAGTGCGCAGATTATAATGTTCAGCCTTTTGATAAACTTTATTGTGTAGCGCTTTTTCACACGCCTTTTCTTACGGCGGCGCAGGTCAATGTCTATGTTAAAATCTTCTCTGTTATCCATAATTCAAGCCGCCTCCTAAAATCTGAAATACAAAAACGGATTGTTTGTAGCGTCCACAAGCATGATACTGCTCACAAGTATCAGCGCCATATTTATTGCAATTTTTGATACCTCAAGTGCATAATTTGTGACAGCAGTCTTCTTTGCAAGATTGCCGATATGCTTTGCAATTGGGAACGAGCAGACAAGTGCAGCAAGAATAAGATAGATATTATTGGTAAAGGAAAGTTTTGTAAACTCGTCAATAAAGCCGTTGCCATTAAGTCCCACAAGATTTTTGAAGAACTCACCCAGTCTGCCGATATCTTCAAAATAGAATATACCGAATCCGATAATTATTACAATTTTATTATATATGTGTCTTAAAACAATCGGTATCCTTTTCATTTTCTTTTTACCGATTTTCTGTTCAATGAAAATAAACAGTCCGAAATAAAGTCCCCATATTACAAAGTTCCAGCTTGCGCCGTGCCACAGACCTGTGCAGAACCACACGAGAAACAGTCCGCCGTATTTTCTGCGCTTGCCAAAAATCGGGACGTAAAGCAGGTAGTCACGGAAAAACGAGCTTAATGAAATGTGCCATCTCTGCCAGAACTCGGAAACGTCCTTGCAGATAAAGGGGTAATTGAAGTTTTCGTCAAAGTGGAAACCGAAAATTCTGCCCAGACCAATAGCCATGTCTGAGTAACCGGAAAAGTCAAAATAAATCTGCAAAGCGTAAAGCGCCGCACCCAGCCACGTTCCCACAACGGAAATATTGCTCAGTTCACCGTCAAAAAGTGAGGTCACAACAGTACTGAGATTGTTGGCAATGATAACCTTTTTGCCCAGTCCCACGGCAAGTCTTGAAATACCGCAGTAAAGGTCATCGGTAGTAGTTTTTCTGGAGCTTATCTCGCTTTCAATGGTGCTGTAACGCACGATAGGTCCGGCAACAAGCTGGGGAAACAGTGAAACATACATCAGAAATTTCGGATAGCTTTTCTGAACCTCGACCTTTTCCCAGTGGCAGTCGATTATGTAGGAAATCATCTGAAAAGTGAAAAAACTTATACCGATAGGCAGTCTGATTTGAGGTACTGCAATATCCAGTCCGGTAACAGCATTTATATTTTCTACTATGAAACCACTGTATTTGAACACGCCAAGTATTGCAATATCAAATACTACAGCCGTAGTCACCGCAATTTTTGAACCGATTTTCCCCTTGTTTTTGTCGATAACCAGTCCAAGCATGAAGTTTACCGCCGCACTGATAATCAGCAGAAAAACGCATAGTGGTTCTCCCCAGGCATAAAAGGCAAGGGAAAAAATCAGAAGTACCATATTGCGGTAGTGCATTTTCTTTGTTGCCGCATAGCAAATCACGCAAAGGGGCAGAAAGAAGTAGAGAAAGAACAGGCTTGAAAAAACCATTTTGTCAGCTCCCGTTTGAAAATTTTGTTTTGTTTCTTTTGTCTACACATAGTTAATTATTTTATATTAGAAACAGTTTGACATTTCAGACAAAAATCAAGCGATAAAATATACATTTTAACGAAAATATAATGACATTTACATAAATAATTCTGCCAAAAACGTCAAATTGACTATAAAATTCAACTATATTATCATTATACAACATAAAAACTTACCTTGCAATACCGTTATAAAATTTTCGCAATTTAGACAAAATTCTGCATAAAATCAAACAAAAAGGAGTGACATTTGCCACTCCTCAAATTAATTCAATATGTTATCTGAAAATCAGTTTTCAGGCTTCTGCTCCGGGTTTTTATCAGTTAAAACACCCTGCAGTCCGGCAGCAAGACCTGCAATTCCCTGAATTTCGCTTGGAATGATAATCTTTGTAGCCTTTCCATTGGCAACATCCGGGAACGCCTCAATAGCCTTGTATTTAAGCACTGTATCTGTCGGATTAGCCTGATTCAGTCTTTCAAGAGACTCAGCTTTTGCACTTTGAACGTTCTTTATAGCCAGTGCAGTACCCTCAGATTCGAGAATTTTCTTCTGCTTTACAGCGTCTGCACGGAGAAGCATAGCCTCTTTTTCAGCCTGTGCTTTGAGGATTTCAGTTTCCTTTGCAGCCTCAGCACGAAGAATCTGTGATTCCTTTTCACCCTGTGCCACAAGGATTTTAGACTTCTTCTCACCTTCTGCAAGGAGTATCTTTTCACGGCTTTCACGTTCAGCCTTCATCTGCTTTTCCATTGAATCCTGAATTTCTTTCGGCGGAATAATATTTTTCAGCTCAACACGGCTTACCTTGATACCCCAGCGGTCAGTAGCCTCGTCAAGGATAGCGGTAATCTGCTTGTTAATTCTGTCTCTTGATGTAAGTGTTTCGTCAAGAACCATGTCACCGATGATGTTACGGAGTGTTGTAGCAGTCAGGTTTTCAATTGCGGAAATAGGACGCTCAACACCGTAAGCATACTGCTTTGCGTCTGTCACCTGGAAAAATACTACTGTATCAATCTGCATTGAAACGTTATCCTTTGTGATAACCTGCTGCGGTTTGAAGTCAACAATCTGGTCCTTTATGGAAACTTTCTTTGCGATTCTGTCAAGGAACGGAACAAGAAAATGAGGACCTGTTGACCACTCTGCATAAAATGTACCCAGTCTTTCAACAATATAGACCTGAGCCTGCGGAACGATTTTGATTCTTGTGACAAGTACGATAATAATAAAAATTACAATTGCAAAAATAATGTAAGGCATAATATACCCCTCCTGTTAATTGTTTACGGTTTCTTTTGTAAGGGTGACAAAAAGCTTTGTACCCTTGATATCATCAATTTTAACAATACTTCCCTCCGGAATAACCGAGCCGTCCGAAGAAACTGCTTTCCAGTCAACGCCGTTGAGCCTTGCACGCCCTGTATCACTTGAATTATTGACTGTTTCAATGACAACAGCATTTTTTCCGATATCAAGGTCAATGTTGGTCGGCTGTGTTTTACCGACTCTGAATTTTTTCAGCAATGGCCGTGTAGCAGTAAGCAGTATTATCGAAACAACAACAAATACAAACATCTGCATACCCATTCCGAAATTGCAAAGTGCCATAATAAAAGAAGCAAGCGCACCGGCTGCAAACCAGATGGATACAAGCTGCATTGATACAAGCTCGGCAATAACCATCACTGCAAAAACAACTCCCCAGAGAATAAGGTGTCCGAACATATTGTTTCTCCTTTCCCAATATTCCGTCAACTGCGGTTACTTTTATTTTATCACAACTGCGGAAATATTACAATATCTTTTTTAAATTTTTTTAAGTGATTCATTTATTTAAAATTGCTAAATTAATAGAAGTTTGTGGAAATTGACTTGACATATTGCTGTGAAAGTTTTATAATAATGTCAGAATAAGTTTATACAGGCAGCCTGCATAATTATTTCCAGAATGTGGGTGTATCTAAAATCTCAGGAGGTTTTTATTATGGACAGATTAAAGGGAAAAGTTGCAATCGTTACAGGTTCAACCAGCGGAATTGGTATCGGCATCGCTAAGTTATTTGCTGCTGAGGGCGCAAAGGTTGTAATCTGCGGACGCCGTGAAGAAAAAGGACAGGCTGTTGTTGACGAAATCAAGAAAGACGGCGGCGAGGCATCTTACCACTTTATGGACATCACTGTTACAGAAAGCATCGAAAAGCTTTTTGCAGATACAGCTGAAAAATACGGCAAAATTGACATTCTGGTAAACAATGCCGCAAACGTTGCTTTAAAAGACGGCCGTGTGGACGAGCTGACACTTGAAATGTGGGACAGCATTTTCCAGAGTGACCTGCGTGGTACTTTCTACGCTACAAAGTGCGTGCTGCCTTATCTGACAAAGAACGAAAACGGCGGTTCTATCATCAACATCGGTTCTATGGCATCATGCAGCGGTGACATCAGCTCAACAGCTTATGCCTGCGCAAAAGCCGGAGTTGACCTGCTTACCCAGTCAACAGCTTTACAGTACGGCAAGCAGAATGTACGCTGCAACTGCGTAAGACCGGGTCTTATC
>CAMCMW010000116.1 GCA_945876155.1 uncultured Ruminococcus sp.
ACATCAAGACTGGGAATTGAACGTGCGGTTTCAATACATGAAAGATATTTGGCATTGATTTCTGCCCGTTCGCAGACCTCGTACTGCTTAAGCTTCAGTTCCTTTCTCCTCCTTGCGATATTTTTGCCAAGCAATTTGTAATCTATATACAAAAAAATCACCTCATATTAAGCATAGACTAATGAGGTGAAATGTAAACCATATAAAAACAATAATATTGCTTGACGTCAGAAAAAATATAGTGTATAATAAGAATAATTAGTAAAAACGGTCTAAAGTTCTGGCTATATGCAGAAAATGAAAACACGGAGGATTATAACAATGTTAGGAAACAAAAACACAAGAAAATGTGCTTTATGCATACACTGGAACGGTGCAATGGGAAGTACTACAATAAAGGCTCTTTATGGTGGAAAGTTTGAGTTTGACAATAACGAAAAACAATCCTGTTTCAAAAAAGGCATTACTACTCCAGCGGTAGGAACTTGTCCTAATTTTGAGCCGAGGTATAAATAATGAAAGGTCGTTTTGAAAAATGAGTAAAATTGTTAAAGTTACATACAATGCTGAAACACTTATTACAGAAATCACAGTTGACGGACAGCCTTTTGACACTTTCTGAATCAATGGAAAGGAAATTGCTGACTGGGCGTATTCTTTCATGATGAAATGGCAGAGGCTTTGGGCGGAGAAAAAAGGAATTTGCCCTTGTCTTTGAAGGATCTGAGGAAGATTTGAACGAGCTTAAAGAAGCCTGGGAAGGTGCGCCTGTAACAATTATTTACGGAGAAAATGCCGGAAGTACAGTCGTAATCGAATATGATGAAAACAGCCTTGCTACTGACATAACCATAAACGGACAGCCTTTTGATACTTCCAGAATCAATGACAAAGAAATTGAGGATTGGGTATATCCATTCATGATGAGAAAGGTCAAGAGTGGGACGGTATCTGTGAGGAACTGGCAAAGGCTGTTGGCTCTGAGGATTACACTATCCAGTTTTCCGGAAGTAATTCGGCAATGAATGAGCTTATGTAAGAATGTCCGGAAAGTGTTGAAATTAAGCAGATTGAGAAATTGTAGAAAAGCACTGCCGATAAATAATCTTCAAATAATAATGACGAATAATTATGAGGTTTAGTATTTATATTTTCTGTTGAATAAGCTGAAAATGGTATTAATAAGCAATCCAGAAAACAAAATTTTTGAAAACGAGTAAAATCACAAATTATGCTGAAACTTTTGAAACATTAATTATAATTAATGGTAAAGGCTTTGAAAGTTGAGCATGAATATAAAAAAGGGAAGTGTTTATATGAATAATTCAAATGTTCAATCTTTTATCAATTATTTGAAAATACCTGAAAATGGCGTAAAACCGTATTCTATTCTTACTGTAATACTTATAACATTAGCGCTCGGTGTTATTGACACGGTCGGATGCGTTGTTTTGATAATAGCAGCTTTTGTATTTGTTAAAAAAGGACATAAAGGTCTGGGTTTGCTTCTTGCATTAACAAATTGCATCATACCAGATGCTTTGCCATTAGTAGATGAAGCTGCAGGTATCATCGCTGTTGCTGTTCCTCTGTATACGAGTTGGAAAAAGACAAAAAATGTTGCTGGAACTGTAGTCAATACAATTGAATCACATCAGGAATATCAGAATAATAAAGAAAATTATTCTAATATGGATGGTTTGAATGTAGCAAAAGACCTAGCAAACGAATTTGTTAATACTGTTCCAGAACAATCGCAAATTCCGTCGAATGATTATATTGAACAAATCAAAAAGCTTAATGATCTGAAGAAATCTGGAATTTTAAGTGATGAAGAATTTCAAAGGAAAAAGGAAGAAATTTTGGAAAAAATATAAATATATATAAATGGATATCTGCAAATTCAGATACCCGTTTTGCAGATACTATATTAAACATCTCTGTCTGAATCTTCTTGACAAAAACCGCATAAATAGGTCATTGGATTCAAAACATATTATAACTACTTAAAATAGCAAAAAATATGAATATATCCTACTCTTTTTCAGTGGGGCAGAGAGAGATAATGAGGCGCAGCCCGTATCAACCCCAAAAATCAAATATATATTATAATTCCGATAAGGTGATTTCTTTCAGCCTTATCGGAATTTTTGTTTTTGGGAGGTACTTGAAAATGGAAGAAGAGAGAATCTGTACTCACTGCGGAGAGGTAATCAGTGAGGGTGAGGGAACAACGGTAAACGGTGATCTGCTGTGTGAAGAATGTGTTGATGATCACTGCATAACATGTGACCACTGCGGAGAAGTCATTTATACAGATGACTGCATTACCGATGACAACACCTGGCTCTGTCAGGACTGCTTTGAAGATTACTACCGCAGATGTGAAAATTGTGACAGAATCATTCATGACAATGACGTGAACTGGCATTGTGACCTGCCGTACTGTGACAGCTGCTATGATGACCTTGATTCAGATGATGAGATTGAGGAGTACAGCTACAAGCCAACACCTTTATTCAGAGGTGACGGTAAACGATACTTTGGAGTAGAGCTTGAGATTGACTGCGGTGGAAAGGATAATGATTATGCTTACAGACTGAAAAATATTGGAAACAGTCAGCTTGAAAACATCTACATAAAGTCAGACGGAAGCCTTGACGAGGGTCTTGAAATAGTTTCCCACCCGATGACATTAGACTATCACATGAACGAAATGAACTGGGAGGGTCTGATGAAAGAAGCTGTAAACTTAGGCTACCGTTCTCACCAGACATCAACCTGCGGACTCCATATCCATGTAAACCGTAATGCCTTCGGTGATAACCAGTCGGAGCAGGAAGAAGTAATATCCCGTATACTTTTCTTCGTTGAAAAAAACTGGAATGAAATTTTCAGATTCAGCAGAAGAAACAGTTACAACATGAACCGTTGGTCAGCAAGATACGGTTTTGAGAAAACAGGCAAGGAAATCCTTGACAAGGCTAAAAACAGCAGTAATGGAAGATACGTTGCTGTTAACCTTAACAACTACCATACGATTGAATTCAGACTGTTCAGAGGCACACTCAAATACAATACTTTCATAGCCACGTTGCAGATGGTAAATAAAATCTGTGATGTGGCTATTTCTATGTCTGAGAGTGAGATTGATGAAATGAGCTGGTCAGAGTTTGTAGGAGAAATCGTGGAAAAAGATAAAGCAGTTATGAGATTGATACAATAGATAATGTGAAACAACGCTATTTAGTGACATTTTGGAAATTGATAGACTGATGAGGTTTTTTTATTGCTCTGATGCAGATTAGCTTGCAACGGTAATTATAAAGTTTAACGAACAAGGGCAGTTCGTTTATTTTTACAGTGTTCGTTGAATTATAAGAAAGTACTGCAGCAGTTAACGCTACAGTACATATTTCCAGATGTGAGTCTTAATTTTGAACTGTGTAAATGCTGATATTTGACATAATTCACCAACAACCGCCTTTGTCATTATATCTACAAGAATGTAAAAATCAAGACTAAAATGAACGCTGAAGCGGTCTTGACTTTTACATTCTTGTAGAAGTACGGCAATTAAGCGGTTGTTGGAGGTTTTATGGTCGAATTAATAAAACACATTTTAAAAATCATAACCCCAGATGTTTTTGAGTCTGCATCAGTTAACGCTATAGCCCATATTTCCAGATGTTTTGCAATCACAGTCATGAGTTTTTTTAGACGTTTTTTATCAATGCTTTTGAGATGTAATAGATTTTCCCTTGCCCTGATATATTTTTTTATTCACAGCATATATAATTTATAGTATCTGAAAAATTTCCAAGTCTGTTCATTTCTCCATCTTGCCATACATAAAAGTATTCATCGTCTGCAGATATGCACAGAGTTGCACCGCCACCACCAAAAGAACCTATGTCATTAAATCCATAGAACTCTTCTTTATCAAGGTATTCCCTGCATGAACCAATCTGGTTTAATCCATAAAAGTTTATGTAGCATGGCAAATTCACTCTGCCGGAAAATTTTAAAAATTCCCTGTATTCATCAGGTATTCTGATTCCTTTGTCTTTTTCCCATTCAGCAATTTCATTTTCTGTTAATGGTGAAGCAAAATCAGTTTCTTTAATTCCATAACTTCCAATTAATTCTTCACATTGATCTACAAGATGAATGATTACTTCTTTAATAGAACATTCGGGAATTTTCGTATAAACATTCCTCAACACTTTTGGATACTGAGAAAGGAATTTCTTTCGGCACGCATATTCATAATTGTTCCATTTTGACATATCACGCCAGTCATGTACACCCTGCTCGGCAAGAAATTGTTCACGTGCTTTTTGGTTCCTGTAATAGTTTATTAGTTTTGAAATTTCTGCTGAATACATTTTTAGTAATTGGTATTTATTAAAATAAGATTCAAAAGAGAATTCTCCATTGTTCTCTAATTTGCATCTGAATAAACAAGCTGTTTTCTCTTTTAAAAATACAACAGCAAATTCAATTATATCCCAGCTGTGTAAATTAGTGCTGCCTGATGCATAACTTGCACCTGTCAGAAATATTTCATCATCTTTTACTCCATATGCACAGTTTAGCTCTGACAGCTGCTCTTTTACAGTATCAGTATTCTTCCATTCCTCCATAAGTGAATCTTTTATTATATTAAGAATTTCTGTATCAGTTTTCACAAATGAATAGCTGTTCTTCTCTGGCACTGAGTACTCATTTGCGATTCTTCGGATATCTGAAGCAAGTTCTCTGAAATGCCCTTCCTTGCTCACATAACGGCTCTGTAAAAGTGCTTCAGGAGCATTTTGCTTCAAATATTCTTCAGTTTTGTCTATTAAAGGCAATATAAGAGCAATATCATTTTTGCTGTCTGCAATAAAACGCTCCAGATATTTCAATATACATCCAACATAAAGTGGATGTTTTTCATTTTCCAGTACTTTGTACCAGGCTTTAACAAATGGTTCTGCGATTAGATATGCGGGAAAATAATACTCTGTTAAACATCCGACCCTATCGAACTTTTTCCAATAGTCTGCTATATTTCCAGGTTCTATACCCTCCAAAATATTACGGCAGAGTTCCTCAGCCCATTTTTTTGAGTTACCATCTTTTTTTGAAAATTCTTTGTATCTGGAGTAATTTTCCCCTAATAATTTTTGTATTTGGTAATCGTTCCCGAAGTTTTCACAGAAAACTGCTTTTGCAGATTTTTCATCTTTGATTTCAATTGTTTCCATGTTATCACCATATTCCTTTCATATTACAAAGCAGCTCTTCGATTGAGTCTGCAAGATGTACGGAACGTTTATCCATAACCTCTACAGCAGTTACTTCACCAGTATCATTATTAACATGAACAAGAAAACTATCATCACCACCTATTGAACAAAATGTTCCAATAAGAAAATACTTATGGTCTGTTAAATAATGTGTATCTTCGTTGTTAAAAGAAGATTTTATGCGTTCATCAAGATTATTATATTGGGTGAGCCCATTTAATCTTAATTCAGCTTCTCCACTCGAAGTTTGAATTATTCCATCTAAAGCGAGAAACCAATAGGTTGATAAAAAGCCTTTAATTTGTGGATGAATGGGAAACCCAAGTTCCTGTTCCACTTTTGAAAAAGAAACTGCATTTTCCTGAAGTTTTGGTTTCCATTGTGCATATCCCTTATCATTTAAAGTTTCCAATAGGAACAGTCCTGTAGGATGCCGTTCCTCATTACAAGGAGCCTGCGGCGGAATTCCTCGTTCTTTCAAATAGTTCTGTGTCATCTCTTCAAAAAATGTGTCAA
>CAMCMW010000117.1 GCA_945876155.1 uncultured Ruminococcus sp.
GCAGATAAAAATTGAAGCACCTTTTGTGGGAATGACAAAGGCAGAGGTCGTGAAAACCGGTCTTGAACTGGGGGTACCCTACGAGCTGACATGGAGCTGCTATGAGGGCGGCGAGAAACCCTGCGGTGTCTGCGGAACGTGTATCGACAGAGCAAAGGCATTTGAATTAAACGGGGTAAAAGACCCGGCTGTGAGGTGAAAAAATGGATAAAAGAGAAAAAGAAAACCTGACCCTTCTTGGAAACCAGAATACAAAATATCCCGACAACTACGCTCCTCAGGTGCTTGAAACCTTTGAAAACAAGCACCAGGAAAACGACTATTTTGTCAAGTTCAACTGTCCGGAGTTTACCAGTCTTTGCCCTATCACTGGTCAGCCGGATTTTGCCACAATTTACATTTCCTATATCCCGGACGTGAAAATGGTTGAGAGCAAGTCGCTGAAGCTTTATCTTTTCAGTTTCCGCAATCACGGCGATTTCCATGAGGACTGCGTAAACAAAATCATGAAAGACCTTATCGCTCTTATGGACCCGAAGTATATCGAGGTGTGGGGAAAATTCACCCCGAGAGGCGGAATTTCCATTGACCCTTACTGCAATTACGGCAGACCGGGTACAAAATGGGAAAAGCTTGCGGAAAACAGACTTTTTAACCATGATATGTACCCCGAAAAGGTGGATAACAGGTAAGTCCGTGACCGGACAGGACAATTCGTTGTTAGTTTTGCGGCAGCGGTTACTATATGGCACGACCGGCAGCCGGACAGAAAAAAATGTAGGGTAGGTTGCCCTCGACGTCACGTCCAGTGACCCGACAGGACAATTTGGGGTATAACAGCACAAAAAAATTACAGGCAGCTAAAAAACTGCCTGTTTTTTTGATTTTTTCGGTTCATGGTACTTGACAAACCGGAAAATATGCTGTATAATTATAAAATGTATCAATGTGACTAAATAAATTTATTGGCAGAATAGTATAACATATAAATGATAGTTCTGTCAAGTACTTTGTAAAAAAAGTCAGCTTCCGGCGAAAGAAATTTCAGCCGGTGAATAAATCAAGGAGGTTCCGCCTATGGTGAATGTCAAACCGGTACAGCTTGGTAAGAACGTGAGAATGAGCTTTGGAAAAATCAATGAGGCTCTTGAAATCCCGAATCTTATCGAGGTGCAGAAAAATTCATATCAGTGGTTCAAGGAAGAGGGTTTAAAGGACGTTTTGCGTGATATGTCCGCAATAACCGACTATAACGGAAATCTTGTCCTCAATTTTGTTGATTACAAAATCGACGATACCCCGAAATATACCATTGCAGAATGCAAGGAACGTGACGTTACTTATGCCGCTCCACTGAGAGTTACTGCTACTCTCTGGAACAAGGAGACAGGCGATGTCAAGGAAAGCGAAATCTTTATGGGTGATTTCCCTCTCATGACAGACAGCGGCACATTTATTATCAACGGTGCAGAACGTGTTATCGTATCACAGCTTGTTCGTTCACCGGGCGTTTATTATTCCTTTGAAAAGGACAAGACAGGTAAGGACCTCTTTAAGGCTACGATTATCCCTAACAGGGGTGCATGGCTTGAATATGAAATGGATTCAAGCGACGTTGCCTACGTAAGAATAGATAAAAACAGAAAAATTCCCCTTACAACATTTATAAGAGCGCTGGGTGTAGGCTCTGACGAGGAGATTTTTGAGCTTTTCGGTCAGGACGAAAGACTTTCCCAGACTATCCTCCAGAAGGACGGTACAAAGAATAATTCCGACGCTCTTATCGACGTTTACAAAAAGCTCCGTCCGGGCGAACCGCCGACAGTTGAAAGCGCAGTTACACATCTCAACAATCTCTTCTTTGACGCAAAGAGATATGACCTTGCAAGATTCGGAAGATACAAGTTCAATAAAAAGCTGGGTATCGGTTCAAGACTTTCCGGACATATCCTTTCAAGACCTGTTGTAAATCCTATGACTGGTGAAATCATGGCTGACGAGGGCGAAAAGCTGTCCTTTGAAAAGGCTATGGAAATCGAACAGGCAGGCGTTTACGAGGCATTCCTCACCGTTGAAGTAAAGGAATACTACGTTACTGAAACCGGCGAAAACGCAACAAGAATGGTTGAAAAGGAAGTCAAGGTAATCGGAAACGGTATGGTTGACATCAGCGGCTATGTTGATTTTGACCCTGCAACCTGCGGTATCAGCGAAAAGGTTTCCTTCAAGGTTCTCAAGGACATTCTTGAAAATTCAGCAGACGCTGAGGAAATCGAAGAAAACGTAAAGAAGAGAGTAGACGAGCTTGTTCCAAAGCACATTATTCTCGACGATATATATGCAACTATCAGCTACTACCTTAACCTCTGCGAGGGCGTAGGTACTGTAGACGATATCGACCATCTGGGCAACAGAAGAATCCGTTCAGTAGGCGAACTGCTCCAGAACCAGTTCAGAGTGGGCTTTGCCAGAATGGAAAGAGTTGTCAAGGAGAGAATGAACCTCCAGACTCAGGATATGGAAACTATTACTCCTCAGTCCCTTGTAAATATCCGTCCTATTACAGCGGCTATCAAGGAATTTTTCGGTTCATCTCCGTTGTCACAGTTCATGGACCAGAACAATCCGCTGGCTGAACTTACACACAAAAGACGTCTTTCAGCACTGGGTCCTGGCGGTCTTTCACGAGACAGAGCCGGATTCGAGGTTCGTGACGTTCACTACAGCCACTACGGAAGAATGTGTCCTATCGAGACCCCTGAAGGTCCTAACATCGGTCTTATCTCCTACCTTGCTACATTTGCAAGAATCAATGAGTACGGCTTTATCGAGGCACCTTACAGAAGAGTTGACAAGGAAACAGGCGTTGTAACAAACGAGGTTGTCTACATGACAGCGGACGTTGAGGACAACTACATTGTCGCTCAGGCGAACGAACCGCTTACAGAGGACAACAAGCTTGCAAGACCTAAGGTAAACGCACGTTACCGTGAAAAGATACTTGAGTGCGACAGAGAAATCGTTGACTACATGGACGTTTCTCCTAAGATGGTTGTTTCTGTTGCGACTGCTATGATTCCGTTCCTTGAAAACGACGACGCAAACAGAGCCCTTATGGGTGCGAACATGCAGCGTCAGGCAGTGCCGCTCCTTAAGACTGAAAGACCTTACGTTGCAACAGGTATGGAATACAAGGCAGCCGTTGACTCAGGCGTATGCGTGCTTTCAGAATTCAACGGTACGGTTACAGCAGTAAGCGCTGATGAAGTTACAGTTGAGGACAATATCGGTATTGAACACAAGTACAGACTGACTAAGTTCAAGCGCTCCAACCAGGGTACCTGCGTAAACCAGCGTCCTATTGTAAGCGTTGGTGAAAAGGTTGAAAAGGGACAGGTGCTTGCAGACGGTCCTGCAACTGCTGACGGTGAAATTTCTCTCGGTAAAAACGCTCTCATCGGCTTTATGACATGGGAGGGCTACAACTACGAGGACGCCGTACTCCTTAACGAAAATCTTGTTAAAAATGATGTGTTCACATCAATTCATATAGAAGAATACGAAATCGAATGCCGTGATACTAAGCTGGGTCCTGAGGAAATCACAAGAGATATCCCCAACGTGGGCGAGGACGCTCTTAAAGACCTTGACGAAAACGGTATCATCAGAATCGGTGCTGAGGTTCATTCCGGAGATATTCTGGTTGGTAAGGTTACTCCTAAGGGTGAAACTGAGCTGACAGCTGAAGAAAGACTGCTCAGAGCAATCTTCGGTGAAAAGGCAAGAGAAGTAAGAGATAACTCTCTTAAAGTACCTCACGGTGAGGCAGGCGTTATTGTTGACGTCAAGATATTCACAAGACAGAACTGCGACGAATTAAGCCCTGGCGTAAATATGCTGGTACGCTGCTATATCGCTCAGAAGAGAAAGATATCTGTCGGCGACAAGATGGCTGGACGTCACGGAAACAAGGGTGTCGTTTCAAGAATACTTCCTCAGGAGGATATGCCGTTCTTACCGGACGGTACACCGCTTGACATCGTGCTTAACCCTCTGGGCGTACCTTCACGTATGAACATCGGACAGGTGCTTGAAGTTCACCTTGGCATGGCAGCAAAGGCACTGGGCTGGCACATTATGACTCCTGTCTTTGACGGCGCACACGAAGAGGACATCAGAGCTTGCTTCAGAGCAGCCGGAATGGACGAGGACGGAAAGACAGTTCTCTACGACGGCAGAACAGGCGAACAGTTCGATAACAGAGTTACAGTCGGATATATGTACTACCTTAAACTCCACCATCTGGTTGACGATAAGATTCACGCACGTTCAGTAGGTCCTTACGCACTGGTAACACAGCAGCCGCTTGGCGGTAAGGCACAGTTCGGCGGTCAGAGATTCGGAGAGATGGAAGTCTGGGCGCTGGAGGCTTACGGTGCTGCATATACACTTCAGGAAATCCTGACAGTCAAGTCTGACGATACTGTAGGACGTGTAAACACCTATGAGGCTATAGTCAAGGGACAGAACGTTCCTAAGCCGGGTATTCCGGAATCGTTCAAGGTTCTTATCAAGGAACTCCAGTCACTTTGTCTTGATGTCAGAGTTCTTGACGAAAATCAGGAGGAAATCGACCTTAAACAGTCATTCGATGACGACGATCTTATACCTCAGCCTGTTTCTTTTGCAGACGAGAATACCGATGATCATCTTTATGAGGATTCTGAAATGGAGGAATCCGGATTCACACTTGACGATGATGAAATTGAAGAGAGTGATGATGATATTCTTGAGGATCTTGACGATCCTGAGTCAGATGATATGTTCAGCTTTGACATGTCTGAAGATGACGATGAAATCTGATTTTTACCTTCGGCTGAACACTCAGCCGATTGGGTACTGTCGTAATTCTGACGAGGAGGTAACGGTTTGGAATTTAATACTTTTGATTCTATAAAAATAGGTCTTGCATCACCGGAACAGATCAGAAAATGGTCATACGGTGCTGTTGAGCGTCCTGAAACTATAAATTACAGAACCCAGAAGCCAGAGGCAGGCGGTCTTTACTGCGAAAGAATTTTCGGACCTACCAAGGACTGGGAGTGTCACTGCGGAAAGTTCAAGAAGATACGCTTCAAGGGCAAAGTCTGCGACCGCTGCGGAGTTGAAGTTACAAGAGCAAAGGTAAGACGTGAGAGAATGGGTCATATCGAGCTTGCTGCTCCGGTTTCACATATATGGTATTTCAAGGGAACACCGTCAAGAATCGGTCAGGTCCTTGAAATCTCACAGAAACGCCTTGAAGAAGTACTCTACTTCACAAAATATATCGTTCTTGACCCGGGCAACACCGGTGAACTGCTGAAAAAACAGCTCCTTTCTGAAAAGGAATACCTTGACGCAAGGGAAAAATACGGCGACGAGTTTGTTGCTGAAATGGGTGCAGAGGCTATCAAGGTACTTCTGCAGGAATATGACCCTGAAAGATATGACGTTTTCAAGAACAGACTTATTATGCAGGGCAAGATTTCACTGGACGGAAAGAAATGCCAGTGTACACACTCTCCGCTGACCTGTGAGTGTGACGAGTGCAAAAAATTTGCAGAGCTTGACGTTGCATGGAAAAACAATCTTGAAGTTGTTTCAGACGACTTAAAGGAAGAACTTAAAGGACTTCCGGCTGGTCAGAAGAAAATCAAGCTTTTAAAGAGACTTGAAATAATTGAGGCGTTCAGACTTTCCGGTAACAAGCCGGAATGGATGATTCTTGACGTTATGCCGGTTATTCCGCCGGATCTCCGTCCTA
>CAMCMW010000118.1 GCA_945876155.1 uncultured Ruminococcus sp.
ACCTTTTTCCACCCACTGGCTGTAAATCCTGTCTTCAAAATCCTTTGGATTATAGGACTTTGCAAGTTCCTTTTTCATTTTAACATCTCCAATCCATAATAAAACAGCCTTGCAGAAAATTTTTGTTTACTGCTTTCAGGCTGTAAGAATACATATTAAGGCATAGCAGTAAAACGTCTAAAATCTGACGTTTCTGACTATGTATTCACTTGTGTAGAAGTGAATCTTCATGGCAATCTCCAATTAAATAGAATGTACCTTTTAATTATACTTTATATGAGCGGATTTGTCAAGAAAATCGGCGAATCAAATAAAAGATTTTTTTAAACCTTGCAAAAAAAATAAATTTGTGTTATGATTAAATAGTTTGAAATCGCAATTCTCAGATGAAAGGACGGAAATTATGGCTAAAAAAACTCAGGATTACGGTAATGAGAGTATTACTATGCTCAAAGGTCCCGACAAGGTAAGAAAGCGTCCGGGGGTTATTTTCGGTTCAGACGGTCTGGACGGCTGTGAACATTCAGTTTTTGAGGTTATCTCAAACTCTATAGATGAGGCACGTTCCGGCTTTGGTGATAAGATAATTGTAACTAAATATAATGACAACACAATAGAAGTAGAGGACTTCGGAAGAGGCTGTCCGGTAGACTTCAACAACTCCGAACAGAGATACAACTGGGAACTTGTTTACTGCGAGCTTTACGCCGGAGGAAAGTACGACGATACTTCGGATATGTACGAGTATTCTCTCGGTCTTAACGGTCTCGGTCTTTGCTCCACCCAGTTTGCCTCAGAGTTTATGGACGTTGAGGTTGTCCGTGACGGGTATAAGTATAATCTCCACTTTGAAAAGGGCGAGAATATCGGGGGACTTGTCAAAAAGAAAACCTCTCAGAAACAGACGGGTACTAAAACCAAATGGAAACCCGACCTTGAGGTTTTCACGGATATTAATGTGAGAGACGAGTATTTCAGGGACGTGCTGAAACGTCAGGCGGTGATAAACCCAAATCTGCTTTTTGTCTACCGCAATCAGAAAGAGGACGGCAGTTTTGAGGAAACCGAGTACAGGTACGAAAACGGAATAACCGACTATGTAAACGAACTTGCTGACGGTAAAAACTTCACCTCAGTACAGTTCTGGCAGGCGGAAAGAAAGGGAAAAGACCGTGAGGACAAGGCGGAATACAAGGTGAAGATGTCCTTTGCGGTGACATTTTCCAATCAGATGAACAGGATTGAGTACTACCACAATTCAAGCTTTCTTGAACACGGCGGTTCGCCGGAGCGTGCGGTAAAACAGGCGTTTGTTTCCCAGATTGACTCTTACATGAAACAGAACGACAAGTACAAGCAGAACGAGGGAAAGGTTACTTTTCAGGATATTGAGGACTGTCTGATACTGGTTTCATCGTCCTTTTCCACCCAGACTTCCTACGAAAACCAGACAAAGAAGTCAATAACCAACAAGTTTATCTACGACGCCATGACTGAGTTTTTAAAGCACCAGCTGGAGGTCTACTTTATAGAAAATCCCGACGAGGCACTGAAAATCTGCGAACAGGTAATGATTAACAAGCGCAGCCGTGAAAATGCCGAAAAGACACGTCTTAACATCAAGAAAAAGCTTGCGGGTACAATGGACCTTTCAAACAAGCCTAAAAAGTTTGTGGACTGCCGTTCAAAGGACACCGACAGGCGTGAGCTGTATATAGTGGAGGGTGATTCGGCTCTTGGTTCGGTAAAGCTTGCAAGAGACTCTGAATTCCAGGCGGTAATACCTATACGAGGCAAGATACTCAACTGTCTTAAAGCTGATTTCAACAAGATATTCAAAAACGAAATTATTGTTGACCTGATAAAAATACTGGGCTGTGGTGTTGAGGTAAAAACAAAGGCGAACAAGGATATCTCCTACTTCAATCTTGAGGGTCTGAGATGGAACAAAATTGTAATATGTACCGATGCCGACGTTGACGGTTTCCAGATAAGAACTCTTGTACTCACCATGCTTTACAGGCTTACTCCCACACTTATCGAGAAAGGGTATGTCTACATTGCGGAGTCACCCCTTTTCGAGATAACCACAAAGGACAAGACCTACTTTGCCTACACCGAAAAGGAAAAAGCCGATATTCTGAAAATGATAGGAAACAAGAAGTTCAATCTTCAGCGTTCAAAAGGACTTGGTGAAAACGAGCCGGACATGATGTCATTAACAACCATGAATCCGGAAACACGCCGTCTTATAAAGGTTACTCCGGACGGTATGGAGGAAACAGTGAGAATGTTTGATATGCTGCTGGGTGACGATTTGCAGGCACGAAAGGACTATATAGCTGAATACGGAAGTAATTATCTGGAAATGGCAGATATTTCCTGACAGAAAGGAGACAGGCTAAATGGCGAAAAAACCGGGTAAAAACGAAAAGAATGTACAGAGTGGTTATCCTGACGCTTTTATTGAAAATGCAGGAGTTGTGGTACAGGAAAAAATCACTGATACCCTTGAAAAAAACTATATGCCCTACGCAATGAGCGTTATTATTTCAAGAGCGCTCCCGGAAATTGACGGTTTCAAGCCGTCCCACAGAAAGCTGCTTTACACCATGTACAAGCAGGGACTTCTGACGGGCAAGCGCACCAAATCCGCAAATATCGTGGGCGAAACCATGAAACTCAATCCTCACGGAGACGGTGCAATATACGAAACAATGGTAAGACTTGCAAGGGGAAATGAGGCACTTCTCCATCCTTATGTTGACTCGAAGGGAAACTTTGGCAAGGCGTATTCAAGGGATATGGTTCCTGCGGCGTCAAGATATACCGAGGCAAAGCTTGAACCGATATGCAGTGAGCTTTTTGCCGATATTGACAAGGACACTGTTGACTTTGTACCAAACTATGACAACACCACCACTGAACCTACTCTTTTCCCGACGACTTTTCCGGCAGTACTGGTAAATGCAAACATGGGTATTGCCGTTTCAATGGCAAGCAATGTGTGTCCGTTCAATCTGTCGGAGGTGTGCGACACCTGTATTGCGCTGATAAAGAATCCGGAACACGATATAATCAGCACTCTTAAAGGACCGGATTTCCCCGGCGGCGGTTTCATGCTTTACGATGAAGACGAACTGCGTGAGATTTACCGCACCGGCAGAGGCTCGATAAAACTGCGTTCAAAGTATAACTATGACAAGTCGTCCAACTGCATTGAGATTACCCAGATACCATACAGCACCTCTATCGAGGCTATTATCGAAAAGATTATCGAACTGGTAAAGCTTAACAAGATAAGGGAGATTTCCGATGTCAGAGACGAGATAGGACGTGACGGTTTTAAAATCGCAATCGACCTCAAAAGAGGAGTTGACCCCGACAAGCTGATGAACAAGCTTTATAAAATGACCCCTTTGCAGGACAACTTCTCCTGTAATTTCAACATTCTTATCGGCGGTACACCGAAAGTTATGGGCGTCCGTGAGATACTGGAAGAATGGGTGGCATTCCGTGAGGAGTGTGTAAAAAGGCGTGTGTACTTCGACCTGAACAAGTGCAAGTCCAAACTGCATCTCCTCAGAGGTCTGGAAAAGATTCTCCTTGATATCGACAAGGCAATCAGGATTGTAAGGGAGACCGAGGAGGAAAGGGACGTTGTTCCGAACCTTATGACAGGTTTTGGAATCGACGAGGTACAGGCTGAGTATGTTGCGGAAATTAAACTGCGCCACCTTAACCGTGAGTATATCTTAAACCGTACAAAGGAAATTGAAAACCTTGAAAAGTCCATTAAGGACATGGAAGATATTCTTGCTGACAAGAAAAAGGTAAGAAACATCATTGTGTCAGAGCTGAAAATCGTCAGCAAAAAGTACGGCAAACCGAGAAATACCATGTTTTTCTACAAAAACGACATTGTTGAACCGGATGAGGAGGAAGAAATTCCGGATTATGCGGTGAATATATTCCTGTCTGAAAGCGGATATTTCAAGAAGATTACTCCTCAGTCACTGCGAATGAGCGGTGAGCAGAAACTCAAAGACGGCGACAAGATGTCAATCCACATGGAAGTCACCAACAAGACGGAACTGCTTTTCTTTACCGATAAATGCCAGGTCTACAAGACAAAGGCTTCGGCTTTTGAGGACACAAAGGCAAGCGTTCTGGGTGACTATATACCGGTAAAACTGGGCTTTGAGGAAAACGAAAATCTGATATATATGGCTGCCGCTGAGAATAATTTTGAGGGCTATATGCTGTTCTTCTTCAAAAACGGCAAGGCGGCGAAAGTACCGCTTAATTCCTACGAAACCAAGACTAACAGGCGCAAGCTTGCCAACGCCTACTCCGGCAAGCAGGAACTCTGCGGCATAATGTTCATTAAAGAGGACACAAACGTTATCGTCAGGTCGTCCGCCGGAAAAGCACTCATTTTCAACACGACACTTCTTGCACCAAAGGCTGCCCGTGACACTATCGGTGTCCAGGTAATGACACTGAGAGGGGAAAATACCCTTGAAAGCGCTGACCTTATCAGTGAAGAGGATTCAGTAAAGTTTAAGAAGTATGTGGCTGCAAAGATTCCGGCAGCGGGTATGACGTCAAAAGATTTAATGAACCTCAGCCAGATGAAACTGGATTGATTTTTGACAGTTTGCATAAAAGAAAATTGGATTTTTAATGAAAAATTGCGGAATTTGATTTTTTTTCAGTTTGGTATGTACTTTTTTTCCCGAGTGTGTTATAATAATTTTGATTTGTAAAATCATCGTAAAGATTGTGTAAAATCTGAAAAGATAAGTAATTGAGGGACTTCTCGGGAGGAAGTTATGTCTACAACAGAAATTATTCAAATCTGCATTACAACATTCGGCGGCGTTGCGCTGCTTTTGTACGGAATGCACATTCTCGGAAACGGTCTTGAAAAAATTTCCGGCGGCAAGATGGAAAAGATTCTCGAAAAACTGACAAACAACATCTTCAAAGCCGTAATTCTCGGCGCAGTTGTTACAGCGGTTATCCAGAGTTCCGGTGCAACTACGGTCATTGTTGTCGGACTGGTAAACTCAGGTATCTTAAAGCTTTCGTCGGCTGTTGGCATTATCATGGGTGCAAACATCGGTACTACCATAACCGGTCAGATACTTCGTCTTGGCGACCTTGAAAGCAATGCTTCACTGGGTGTGGTTATGGAGTTTCTCACCCCGACCTACCTTGCACCGTTTCTGGCAATAATCGGTATTATCATAATCATGGCGACCAAAAAGGACAACATCAAGGCGATAGGCGATATCTGTATCGGTTTGGGTATTCTCTTTACCGGTATGCTTTCGCTGACAGAATCTGTAAAGCCGCTGTCTGAACTGGAGGCATTCAGAAATGTGTTTGCAAGCCTTGAAAATCCGTTTCTCGGCGTACTTGCCGGTGCTGTTATTACTGCGCTTTTGCAGAGTTCGTCTGCGTCTGTGGGCATTCTCCAGGCGGTTTCCACAACTGGTCTGCTGAAATTTTCAGCCGCTTTCCCGATTATTATGGGACAGAATATCGGTACTTGTTCAACATCTATCATATCAAGTATTGGTGCAAGCAAGAACGCAAAGCGTGCCGCAATGGTACACTTCTACTTCAACCTTATCGGTACACTGCTTTTCCTCTCAGTAATATACATTTTAAAAGCACTGGGAAAAATAAGCTGCTGGAATGATGTCATGGACATGGGTTCAATCGCAAACTTCCATACATTTTTCAATATTGTCGTGACTGTTTTCTTCATACCGTTCCACAAGCTCCTTGAAAAG